>JAFEES010000267.1 GCA_018240995.1 Pseudomonadota bacterium
CAAAAGAAAGGGAGTGCGCCGCCGGGCGCACATCCCGGCCAGCAACATCCAGCAGTCCAACCAAGATTTAATTGGACTCTGACCCCAATTAAGTGGGGAGTTAATTGGAATCTGACCCCAATAAGGGCGGGGGGCAAGCCATGAGCCTGTCCACCCCCTTCATCCACCGCCCCATAGGCACCATGCTGCTGACCATAGGCCTGGCGCTGGCCGGGGCGGTGGCGTTTTTCTTGCTGCCGGTGGCGCCGCTGCCGCAGGTGGACTACCCGACCATCTCGGTCACCGCCAGCCTGCCCGGGGCCAGCCCCGACACCATGGCCGCCACGGTGGCGACGCCGCTGGAGCGCTCGCTGGGCGCGATTGCCGGGGTCAACGAGATCACCTCCAGCTCCACGCTGGGCAACACGCGCATCACGCTGCAGTTCGACCTGTCGCGCACCGTGGACAGCGCCGCGCGCGACGTGCAGGCCGCCATCAACGCCGCACGCACGCTGCTGCCCTCGGGCATGCCCAGCAACCCCACCTACCGCAAGATCAACCCGGCGGACGCGCCCATCATGATCCTGGCGCTGACCTCCAGCAGCCTCACGCGCGGGCAGATGTACGACGCCGCCTCCACGGTGATCGCGCAAAAGCTCTCGCAGGTCGAGGGCGTGGGCCAGGCGCAGGTGACCGGCGGCGCGCTGCCGGCCGTGCGCGTGGAGCTCGACCCGCTGCGCCTGGCGGCCAACGGCATATCCCTGGAGCAGGTGCGCACGGCGATTACCGCCAACAACGCCAATCGCCCGCTGGGCGCGGTGGAGCGCGAAGACCATTACTGGCAGCTGGCCACCAACGACCAGGCGCGCACCGCCGCCGAATACGCCCCCCTGGTGCTGCGCTGGAACAAGGGCCAGGCGGTGCAGCTGTCCGACGTGGCCGAGGTGCTCGATTCGGTGCAGGACGTGCGCAATTTCGGCGTGGCCAATGGCAAGCCGGCCGTGGTGCTGATGGTGTTCAAGCAGCCGGGCGCCAACATCTTGCAGGCGGTGGACAAGGTGCGCGCCCTGCTGCCGCAGCTGCAGGCATCGATCCCCGCGGCGATCGACATGACCGTGGTGTCGGATCGCACGCCCACGCTGCGCGGCTCGGTGCAGGAGGTGGAGCGCGCCCTGGTGATCGCCGTGGCGCTGGTGATCCTGGTGGTGTTTTTGTTCCTGCGCAACGGCCGCGCCGCCCTGGTGCCGGCCGTGGCCGTGCCCGCGTCGCTGGCCGGCACCTTCGGCGTGATGTACCTGGTGGGCTATACGCTGGACAACCTGTCGCTGATGGCCCTCACCGTGGCCACGGGCTTCGTGGTGGACGACGCCATCGTGGTGCTGGAGAACATCCTGCGCCACATGGAGCGCGGCAAGACCGCCCTGCAGGCGGCGCTGGACGGCGCGCGCGAGATCGGCTTCACCGTGGTGTCCATGAGCCTGTCGCTGATCGCGGTGTTCGTGCCCATCCTGTTCATGGGCGGCATCGTGGGGCGGTTTTTCCGCGAGTTCGCGGTGGTCATGTCCTCGGCCATCCTGGTGTCCATGGTGGTGTCGCTGACCACCACGCCCATGATGTGCGCCCACCTGCTGCGCGCGCCGCGGCCGGATGGCACGCCGCGCGGGCCGTGGGCGCGCCTGTCGGCGGCGCTGGGGCGCCTCGAGCGCGCCAGCCAGCGCCTGTACCGCCGCACCCTGGCCTGGGGCCTGCGCCACCAACCGCTGGTGCTGCTCAGCCTGGCCGCCGTGGTGGGGCTGAACGTGCACCTGTACCGATCGATTGACAAGGGCTTCATGCCGGATCAGGACACGGGCCGCATCATGGGCTTCATACGCGCCGACCAGGCCAGCTCCTTCCAGGCCATGCAGCAGCGCATACAGCGCTTCCTGGCCATAGTCCAGGCCGACCCGGCGGTGGAATATGTCATCGGCGCCACGGGCGGCGGGCAGATCAACGCGGCCAACATGTTCATGACGCTGAAACCCCTGGCCGAGCGCAAGGTCTCGTCCGACGAGGTCATCAACCGCCTGCGCGAGCAGCTGAAGAACGAGCCCGGCGCGCGCCTGTTCATGATCAAGCAGACCGACGTGCGCATAGGCGGGCGCCAGAGCATGGCGTCGTTCGACTACACGCTGCAGGCCGACGACGTGGCCGAGCTGCGCACCTGGGAGCCGCGCATACGCCAGGTGCTGAGCCAGCTGCCCGAGCTGGAGGACGTGAACAGCGACGTGCAGGACTACGGCGTGCAGACCACGCTGGTCATAGACCGCGACGCCGTCACGCGCCTGGGGCTGACCATGGCGCAGATCGACGCCACGCTGAACGACGCCTTCGGCCAGCGCCAGGTGGGCGTGATCTACAACCCGCTGAACCAATACCGCGTGGTGATGGAGGCCGCGCCGCGCTTTTTGCAAAGCCCGGAGACACTGCGCGGCTTCTTCTTCGTCAACGCCGCCGGCAAGCAGGTGCCGCTCACCGCCTTTGCGCGCATCACCAGCACCAACACGCCGCTGGCCGTGAACCACCAAAGCGGCGCGCCGGCCAGCACCATCAGCTACAGCCTGGCGCCGGGCGTGTCGCTGTCGCAGGCCAACGACGCCATACGCACCGCCGTGGTGCAGCTGGGCGTGCCGGTGTCGGTGCGCGGCTTTTTCAGCGGCACGGCCGGAGCCTTCCAGAAGTCTTTGGCCGGGCAGCCGCTGCTGATTTTGGCGGCCATAGTCACCATCTACCTGGTGCTGGGCATGCTGTACGAAAACCTGGTGCACCCGCTGACCATTTTGTCCACGCTGCCCTCGGCCGGGGTGGGGGCGCTCTTGGCGCTGATGCTGTTCAAGACCGAGTTCTCGCTGATCGCCTTCATCGGCGTGATCCTCTTGATCGGCATCGTCAAGAAGAACGCCATCATGATGATCGACTTCGCCCTGGCGCGCGAGCGCGGCGGCCACATCACCCCCGTGCAGGCCATCTACCGCGCCTGCGACCTGCGCCTGCGCCCCATCCTCATGACCAGCCTGGCGGCCATATTCGGCGCACTGCCCCTGGCCCTGGGCCGCGGCATAGGCGCCGAGCTGCGCCAGCCGCTGGGCATCGCCATCGTCGGCGGGCTGCTGGTCAGCCAGCTGCTCACGCTCTACACCACGCCCGTGGTCTACGTGCAGCTAGACCGCCTGCGCCTGCGCGCGCGGCGCGGCTGGCAGAGTGCGCGGAAATCATTAACGAATAGGCTGGTAGCCAAGGCAGGATAAGCGCATGCAGCTATCAAATTTTTATGACGGTGTGCCGGCCACGCGGGCTTTACTCCCTCCCCCCCTGGGGGAGGGTGGGGGTGGGGGCCGCAGCGGCCTGCTTTTTCCATACGTTGCATATACGCCAGCGGGCCCCCATCCCCGCCTTCCCCCAGCGGGGGAAGGAGTAACAGCCGCGCCCAGTTTGATGGCCTTCGCGGCATCCGCCCTCGCCATGGCTCTGCTGGCCGGCTGCGGCAGCACGCCCCCTTACCACCCCCCCGCCCTGAACCTGCCCGCCCAATACAAAGAGGCTGCCCAGGCCGCCGACCAAGGCCTGTGGCGCCCCGCCCAGCCCGGCGACGCCGCCGCAACCGCCCAGTGGTGGACCCTGTTCGGCGACCCCCACCTCAACCGCCTGCAGCAGCAGGCCGCCGCCGGCAACCCCGGCATCGCCCAGGCCGTGGCGCGGCTGCGCGCGGCGCAGGCGGCGCTGGCCGGCAGCCGCGCGGCCCGGCTGCCCACGCTGGGCGCCAGCGCCGGCGCCACCCGCGCGCGAAGTGGCGGTGGTGGCAGCGCGGCCAGCGGCCCCATCACCAGCACCAGCGACCAGCTGGGCCTGAACGCCAGCTGGGAGCTAGACCTGTGGGGCCGTCTGTCCGGCGCCGTGGACGCCAGCAGCGCCGCCGCCCAGGCCAGCGGCGCCGACCTGGCCGCCGCCCGCCTGTCGCTGCAGGCGCAGCTGGTGCAGGCCTATTTCGCGCTGCGCACGGCCGAGGCGCAGTACAAGCGCATCCAGGCGCCGCTGCGGGGCGCCGTCCTCGGTCCAGGGCAGGGCTGTCAGCCAGGCCAG
>JAFEES010000268.1 GCA_018240995.1 Pseudomonadota bacterium
GTCATCCCCGCGCAGGCGGGGATCCAGTGCACCGCGCCAACGCTCCTGGATTCCCGCCTGCGCGGGAATGACGGCGGTGCTGCGTGCTTGGCGCCAAGGTCTCACGGGCCGCGGGTGGCGTGCAGCACCATGGAAAGCTGAGATGCAGGCCGTCATCAACGACCGCGACCAGTTCGCCCCGCCGCTGCCGCCTGGGCGCATGCGCGCCATCGCGCTGGCGGTGCTGGCCCACGCCATCCTGATAGGCGCGCTGACCTGGGGCGTGAACTGGAAGACCAGCGCCGACGAGCCCGCCGTGGAGGCCGAGCTGTGGGCCGCCGTGCCCCAGCAGGCGGCGCCGCGCGCGGCCGAGCCCCCGCCGCCGCCCGCCCCCGAGCCGGCACCGCAGCCCACGCCCGCGCCGGCCCCACCACCACCTCCCCCCCCGGCGCCACGCCAGGCCGAGCCCGACACGCATGAGGCCGACATCGCCCTGCAAAAGCAGAAAAAGCGCGAGGAAGAGCTGAAGAAAAAGCGCGAGCAGCAGCTGGAGCAGGAAAAGAAGGACAAGGAACGCCGCGAACGCCTGGAGCACGAGAAGAAGGAGCGCCTGCTGGCCCAGCAAAAGGCCGAACGCGAGAAGGCCCAGCACGACAAGGAGCTGCGCGAAAAGCAGCTGGCCGAGCAAAAGAAGCTGGAGCAGCAAAAGGCCGAGCAGGAAAAGCAAAAGAAGCTTGCGGAGGACAAGCGCCGCAAGGCCGACGAGGCACGCGAGGCCAAGGAGGCCGATGCGCGCCACCAGGCAAACGTCCGCCGTATGCAGGGGCTGGCGGGTGCCACGGGCGGCGAGACAGCCACCGGTACCGCATTGCGCAGCGCCGGCCCCTCGGGCAGCTACGGCGGCAAGGTGGCGGCCAAGGTCAAGCCCAACATCGTCTACCCCGATACGGTGGACGGCAACCCGCGCGCCGAGGTCGAGGTGCGCGCCGCGCCCGACGGCACCATCGTCGGTGCACGCATCACGCATTCCAGTGGCAACAAGGCCTGGGACGACGCCGTGATCCGCGCCCTGCAGCGCACCGAGACCCTGCCGCGCGACGTCGATGGCCGGGTGCCGTCCTCGCTGGTGATCGGTTTCCGCCCCAAGGATTGACGCCAACGCACGCCCGTTCGCGGTGAACCGCGCGCGGGCGGAAAATGCGCTGGCCACTCCAAGGAAACTCCATGCGCCACGCACCGCAACTGGGCGGACTGCTGCTCGCCACCCTGCTCACCCTCGCCGGCTGCGCCACGGGGCCCGCCGCCCTGCGCGGGCCGGCCGCCTCGGCCGAGGCCGCGCCCCAGCCCACGGCCTGCCCGGCCGCCCTGCCCCCTGGCGCCAGCTGCCTGGCGGGCCAGGACTCGATGGGCGCCTATTACCTGATCGCCAAGCCGGCCGACTGGAACGGCGTGCTGCTGCTGCACGCCCATGGTGGCCCTTTGTTGTCTGCCCCCTCGCCCCGGCGCGCCGTGGAAGACCTGGAACGCTGGGCCGTGATGGTCAAGGCCGGCTATGCCTGGGCCGGCTCCACCTTCCACCAAGGTGGCGTGGCCGTGCGCGCGGCGGCCGAGGACACGGAGCGCCTGCGCGGCATCTTCCTGCACCATGTGGCCCAGCCGCGGCGCACCATATTGCATGGCCAATCCTGGGGCGCAGGCGTGGCGGCCAAGGCGGCGGAGATGTTCACCGCCCAGACCGTGGGCCAGCAGCCCTACGACGGCCTGCTGCTGACCAGCGGCGTGCTGGGCGGCGGCTCGCACGCCTACGACTTCCGCCTGGATCTGCGCGCGGTCTATCAGTACCTGTGCGGCAACCACCCGCGCCCCACCGAGCCGCAATACCCCTTGAACCTGGGCCTGCCCGCAGGCGTGCACATGAGCCATGCCGAGATCGCCGCCCGCGTCAACGAGTGCCTGGGCCTGGACAAGCCGGCGGCCGAGCGCAGCGGTGCCCAGCAGGCGAAGATAAGAACCATCACCCGCGTCATCAAGATTCCCGAAAGCTCCATACAGTCGCACATCAACTGGGGCACGCTGCACTTTCAGGACATCACCAGCCGGCGCACCGGCGGGCGCAGCCCCTTCGGCAACGAGGGCGCGGTCTACGCGGGCTCCGAGGACGACGCGGCGCTCAATACCTGGCTGCCGCGCTACCTTGCCGACCCCGAGGCCTACCGCGCGTTTGCCGAGGACACTGACCCGCGCGGCACCATCCCCGTGCCCGTGCTCAGCACCAAGTGGATAGACGACCCCACGGCCTTCGTGGAGCTGGACGCACGCTTTCGCGCCATCATGGAGCGCGGCGGCAGCGCAGAGCGCCTGGTGCAGACCTTTACCACGCGGGGCACGCACAGCTACATCAGCGATGCCACCTACGCCACGCTCATGCAGGCCCTGCTGCGCTGGGTAGACCAGGGCACCAAGCCCACGCCCGCCGGCATAGCGGCGGCCTGCCCAGGCCTGGAGCCCCGTTTCGGTGCCGGCTGCAGCTTCGCGCCCGGCTACATCCCCGCGCCGCTTTCCACGCGCGTGCCGCCGCGCCTGCGCCCGCAATAGGGCCAAGGCAATAGACCCAAGCCGGTAAGGCCGGCGCGCATCGGCGAAAATTGCGCCCATGTCCCTCAAAGCCCCCGAACTGCTGCTGCCCGCCGGCTCGCTAGACAAGATGCGCGCCGCCTACGACTTTGGCGCCGACGCGGTGTATGCCGGCCAGCCGCGCTACTCCTTGCGCGCGCGCAACAACGAATTCCGCCTGGAGCAGATCGCCCAAGGCATACAGGAGGCGCATGCACGCGGCAAAAAATTCTTCGTCACCAGCAACCTGATCGCGCACAACGACAAGGTGCGCACCTACCTGCGCGACATCGAGCCCGTCATTGAGTGCAAGCCCGATGCCTTCATCATGGCCGACCCGGGCCTGATCATGATGGTCAAGGAGAAGTGGCCCTAGACCGAAGTGCACCTCTCGGTGCAGGCCAACACCACCAACTGGGCCACGGTCAAGTTCTGGCAGAAGATGGGCGTGGCGCGCATCATCCTGTCGCGCGAGCTGGCGCTCGACGAGATCGAGAAGATCCGCCAGGAATGCCCGGACATGGAGATCGAAGTGTTTGTGCATGGCGCGCTGTGCATCGCCTACTCCGGGCGCTGTTTGCTCAGCGGCTACTTCAACCACCGCGACCCCAACCAGGGCACCTGCACCAACGCCTGCCGCTGGGAATACAAGACGCACGACGCCCAGGTGGATCCGAACACGGGCGAGGCCCTGGCCACCGGCATGGACAAGGGTTTCAGCTTCACCAAGTCACGCGAGGACGCTGACGCGCAGTTCACCGGCACGCAGATACCGCGCCACCCAAAGGCCGACCAGGTCTACCTGCTGGAAGAGGCCAACCGCCCCGGCGAGCTCATGCCCATCATGGAGGACGAGCACGGCACCTACATCATGAACAGCCGCGACCTGCGCGCAGTCGAGCATGTGGAGCGGCTGGTCAAAATTGGCGTGGATTCGCTCAAGATCGAGGGCCGCACCAAGAGCCTGTACTACGTGGCGCGCACGGCCCAGGTCTACCGCCGCGCCATCGACGACGCCGTGGCTGGCCGCCCGTTCAACCCGCACCTGATCACCGAGCTCGAGGGCCTGGCGAACCGGGGCTACACCGGGGGCCTCCTGGAGCGCCGCCCGGCCAACGACTACCAGAACTACGAGACCGGCCACAGCGTGCTGCAGCGCAGCCACTTTGTGGGCGAGGTGCGTGGCTGTGCCGACGGCATGGCCGAGGTCGAAACCAAGAACCGCTTTGCCGTCGGCGACCGGCTCGAGATCATCCACCCCCAGGGCAACCGGCAGGTGCTGCTCGAGAAGATGTTCAACCTGGACGGCGAGCCCGTGCAGGTCGCCCAGGGCAGCCCGGTGCGCGTGCGCATTCCGCTGGCAGGCCCGGTGGAGGGCGCCCTCATCGCGCGCCTGCTGCAACCACAATAAAATCATAGCAACTGGCGCTTTATATACGGGCGCTAGCGGTTGTTTTTCCTGACTAGGCACATACCCCAGACTGGGCCGCGAGCCCTC
>JAFEES010000269.1 GCA_018240995.1 Pseudomonadota bacterium
CCCTTGACGGCTTTTTCCAGGGCGCGGCCGGGGTGCTTGGCCTGCAGGTCGCGGAAGTTGGTGGCCGTGATGCCGCCGGGATAGCCCGAGTGACGGTAGTACACCTTGTCCAGGGACTTGGTGCCGGTGACCTTGAGCTTGGAGGCGTTGACGATGACGATGAAGTCACCGGTATCGACGTGAGGCGTGTAAATGGCTTTGTGCTTGCCGCGCAGACGGTGGGCCACTTCGCTGGCGACCCGGCCGAGCACCTTATCGGTGGCGTCAATCACAAACCACTCGTGCACGACCTCAGCGGGCTTGGCGCTGAAAGTGGACATGAGTTTCTCTCTTGGGAGGGTTTGGCGGTCCTTTTCCACGGTCGGTGCTCCTCGTGGTTGGGAGCCTCTTAGGTGGGGTTGATGCTTCGCCGCGGGACCAAAAATTCGCTGCGAAGCCCGCCATTATACAAAAGAATGGCTATTGCCCATAGAGCTGGCGCTCGCGCTCCTGCGCCTCGCGGCGCATGCGGCTTTCCACGCACACCGGATGGCCGGCCACGCCATCCTTCTGGCACTCCTGATGGACGCACATGGATCGCGCCCAGAAGCCGACGGCGGCGCAGGCCTCGGCGGGGTCGGCCAGGTACACCGGCGTCAGCGGGCGTGGCGGCGCGGGCGCCAGCAACTCCAGCGCCGCCGGCCCGGCCATGGGCGGCACCTGCCCCACGGGACTGCCCACGCGCACCACCGCGTCGGCGCTACGGGCGGTGGGCAAGTCCGGCGGCGCCAAGGCCGGCGGCGGCGACCGTGCGGGCTCTGCCAGCTCGGTGATGATTTCGCTTTCCGGCGTCTGGCGCGGCAGGCGCTGCGCCCACCACAGGCCCGCGGCCACGACCAGCACCGCTGCCGACCCGGCCATGGCCCACAGCGCCAGTCCCTGCCCGCCCACGCCGCGCGCAGGCGCCGGCAGTGGCACCTGCGGACCGCGATGGGCATGGGCGCGGCGGCGCCGCCGCGGGTGTTCGGGCAATAGGCGCGGAGCCTGGTCGCGCGCCGCGGCCGGCAACGCGGCGGCAACAGCGACCACATCGGCGGCGGCCCTGGCGCGCGCCGTCGCCGCGGACGCCGCTTCTCCGTGTACGGCCGCAAGCAGCGCCTGGGACAGGCCCTGGGTGTCGCTCGCCGGCAGGGCCACGCCCGGGGTGACGCCCGGGGTGACGCCCAGGCCCCGCGGCTCGACCCAGGCGGCGCCCAGCTGCGCCCTGAAGTCGAACCACTCCAGCCCCGCCGGGGCCGCCGTCAGCCCCATGGCCTGGCGCAGCGCGGCCACGGACTGCGGCCTATCGCGCGGCTGCAGCGCCAGGCATTGCGCCATGGCCGTGACGAAGGCGCCGGAATATTCAATGCCGAAGCGCTGGCGCGCCTGGCGTGCCACGCGTGCCAATGGCGGCATGCGCTCGCGCAGGGCGCGCCCGGTGGCGGGCTGCGGCGCGGCGTGGCTCAGGCAGCCATGCACCACGGCGCCCAGCGCGTACAAGTCGCTCCAGGGGCCCTGCTGCAGTTCTGCGGGCGCGTCGGTGTACTGCTCCAGGGGCGCGTAGTTCACCTTGAGCACGGTGGCATGCTTGCGGCCGCCGATGGCGTGGCGCGCGGCGCCCAAGTCCAGCAGCACCGGCGGGCCGTGATCCTGCAGGAAGATGTTGTCCGGCGAGATGTCGCGGTGCAGGGTCTGCGCGTCATGCAGGGTGCGCAGGGCGCTGGTCACCGACCACAGCAGCGTGCGCAGCCAGGCCTCGGACGGCGGTGTGCGCATGTGGACGCGCGCCTGCTTGAGCGTCATGCCGCGGTACAGCGGCATGGCCATGTAGGCGGTTTGATTGGCCTCCCAAAAGCGCAGCACCTTCACCAGGCTGGGGTGGTCGAAGCGCGCCAGCAGGCGCGCCTCGTCCACGAACGAGGCCAGGCCGGCCTGGAACGATTGCTCGTCCGACGACGAGCGCACCCACAGTGATTGCCCGTCGGCGCGCCCGGCCAGGGCCGCGGGCAGGTATTCCTTGATGGCCACGAAGCGCTGCAGCTGGTGGTCGAAGGCCTGGTAGACCATGCCAAAGCCGCCCACGCCCAGCAGCGAGAGCACCTCGAACTCGGCCAGCCGGGTACCGGGTGGCAAGGCCTGCGACGGGTGCGCGCTGCCGGCCGGCGTGGCGCGCGGGGTGGCTGCGGACATGAAGTGGGTCTGGTAGTGCAAGCTGGGGTGGTGCCACCCACGGGGATGACCCGCGGCGGCGCAGAACTGGGGACGCGATCATGGCGCGGGCTGCGCACCGGCCGGCAACAAAGCGCATCCTGCGAGCCAAAAACATGGGCCGGCTTTCGCCACCTGCCGGCTTGCGGCACGCGTGCCGGTCGCTACCATTACGCGCATGTTCAGTTATCGCCACGCCTTCCATGCGGGCAACCACGCCGACGTGCTCAAGCACACGGTGCTGATTGCCACCTTGCAACATCTTCTACACAAAGACGCGGCTTTGACCGTGCTGGATACACATGCCGGTGCCGGCCTGTACCGGCTGGACGGCGACTACGCGACCACCAGCGCCGAGGCCGCCGACGGCGTGCTGCGCCTGGTGCCGCCGGCCACGCCGCCGGCGCTGGCAGGCGCGCTGCAGGACTATGTGGACATGGTGCGCGCCTTCAACCAGGGTGCGGCCACGCGCGTCTACCCCGGCTCGCCCTTCATTGCCCAGCGCCTGCTGCGCGCGCAGGACAAGCTCAAGCTGTTCGAGCTGCACCCCACCGACGCGCGCGCGCTGGCCGGCAACGTGGCCCAGCTTGACGCCGGCCGCCAGGTCGCCGTGCTGCCCGAGGACGGCTTCGAGGGCATCAAGAAATTCCTGCCCCCACCGGCCCGTCGGGCGCTTGTGTTGTGCGACCCAAGCTATGAAATAAAGAGTGACTACGGACGCGTGCTAGACATGGTGCAAGACAGCCTGAGGCGCTTTGCCACGGGCGTGTACGCCATCTGGTACCCCATCATCCCCAGGCCCGAGGCGCATGACCTGCCGCGCCGCCTGAAGACCCTGGCAACCAAGGCCGGCAAGCCCTGGCTGCACGCCACGCTGACGGTGAAGTCGAGCAAGCTGGCAGCCCCCGCCAGCGAGAACCAGCGCCGCCCGGGCCTGCCGGCCAGCGGCATGTTCCTGATCAACCCGCCCTTCACGCTGCAGGCTGCGCTGCGCGAGGCCCTGCCGCAGATGGCCGAGCTGCTGGCGCAGGACAGGCATGCAGCGCATGTGTTGGAGGTTGGGGGGTGAGGCTGAACGCAGCTTCGGCAATGCAAGCGTTTTTCCTCGCCCCTGGCTTTGGCGCCGTCATCCCCGCGCAGGCGGGGATCCAGTGCGCCCCCGCCAGCGTCCCTGGATTTCCGCCTGCGCGGAAATGACGGTGGTGGGGCGGTCGTAGCGTCCAGGGTTCATGCGCTGGGGCAGCGCACAGCGCGGTGGATAACGGAACATGAGAGGCCATTTCAACGCCGGCGTGGCCTGTGCTTGCGCCCGCTTGGCGGCTTGCGCGGCACGGGCCGTTGCAGCGCGCGCGCTGCCACCCCTTCGTCCAGCCCCAGGCCCGAGCCCTGGGCCGCCTGCTCCAGGCTTTCAGGGCAGGCCTCGTCGTCGGCGGCGAGCTGCCACAGCTCCACCGACTTGATGCCCAGGCCCATCATCCCCAGCTCCTCGGCCGCGGCGCGGCTCAGGTCGATGAGGCGGCCGGGCGTGAACGGCCCGCGGTCGTTCACGCGCACGATGACCGTACGGCCATTGACCAGGCTGCGCACGCACAGGCGCGCGCCAAAGGGCAGGCTGCGGTGTGCGGCGGTGAATTCCCCGCGGTCGTAGCGCTCGCCGCTGGCCGTGCGCCGCCCGTGCAGGCTGTCGGCATAGAACGAGGCCTGGCCACTGGCCAGCAGCACCGGCGGCTCGGGCTGCGGCGCACGCAGGGCCGGCGCCCCCGAGCCCTCGCCGGGGGCGCGCTCAGGCCGCACGCGCAGCGCCGGCTGGCGTGGCGCCGGTGCGGTGGCGGCGGGCCCTGGCGCGGCGGCGGGTCGTTGTGC
>JAFEES010000026.1 GCA_018240995.1 Pseudomonadota bacterium
GCCACCATGGCCGACAGCGCGAAGGTGCCGTAGCCGATGAAGTTGGCCGGCACATGCAGCTTCATCCACCAGCTGTTCAGGGCCGGCACCAGGGGCTGGATCTCATGCGCCTCGCGCACCACCGTGTACCAGAGCAAGAAGCCCACGGCGGCGCTGACCACCAGCATCACGAAGCCGCCCAGGGCGCGCGTGGCGTACTGCTGCTCGTAGTACAGGTAGAACAGCGCCGTCATCCAGCAGAACATGACGAACACCTCGTAGAGGTTGCTCACCGGCACATGGCCGATGTCGGGGCCGATCTGGTAGCTCTCGTACCAGCGCACCATGGTGCCGATCAGCGCCAGCGCCACCGCCACCCAGGCAATGCGCGTGCCGATGCGCATCAGCGCCTGGCCCTGGCCGCGCGAGAACATGCCGATCCAGTAGAAGGCCGTGCTCATGAAGAACAGCATGCTCATCCACAGGATGGCGGACTGGCTGGACAGGAAGTATTTCAGGCCGAACACCGTCTCCGCGCGCGCCAGGTCGCCGGCGCCGTTGTTTTGGTACAGGCCTATGGCCAGCAGCGAGCAGCCGGCCACCGCCAGCATCAGCACGCGCAGCGGCCGCCAGAACCAGCCCAGCCAGATGGCGCCCGGAATGCTGCCCAGCAGGATGCCCTTTTCATACACGTCCATGGCGCTGCCGTAGCGCTGCAGCGTGTAGGCGCCGCCGGCCAGCACGGCCAGGGCAAACAGCCAGTCCAGCCAGTTGCGGCGCGCGAAATAGCCTTCATTCAGGGTCAGCGTCGTCGTGGCGGTGTTCATCAGGTGCCTCCGTGGGGCGGGTTGGGGGTGCCCAGCAGCTGCGCGCGCAGCTGCTCGAACTCGCGGTCGGTGTCCAGCGTCTTGCGGTTGGCCGACAGGGCCATGGTGGCGTGCGCGCCATCGTCGCCCGGCGCCAGCCAGACCCACAGGCGCCGGTCGCGCACATAGAGCATGGCAAATACGCCCAGGATCAGCAACGCGCAGCCCAGATACACCACGTTCTTGCCAGGGGCGCGCGCCACCTCGAAGACGCTGGCCTGGATCTGCTTGAAGTCGCGCAGCTCGAACACCATGGGCGCGGGGTAGGCCTGCGAGTCGCTCAGGCTGAGCACCGCCTGGGTCATGAAGGCCTGGGTCTTCTCGCCCGGCGCAAGCGGCGGCAGGTGCGCCTGCTGGCGCGTGATCTGCGCCAGCTCGAACAGCGCGCCGTTCATGATGCGCATCAGCACCTCGGCGGCGCGCTCGCGCTCGGCCTCGGGCACGTTGGCCTCCATGAACTGCGAGATCGCCGGCAGCCCGGCCAGCGGGCGGCCGTTCACGGCGGCGGCCTTTTCCTGCGTGGCGTCGCCCAGGGTCTCGCCGGCGAACAGCGCCAGCGCGCGCCCGGCCGACTGCGCCAGCTGCGCCGCCAGCTCGGGGCGCGCGCCCTGCACGGCCGTGGCCGCGTAGCGCTGCACGGCCTGCTCGCGCAGCTTGGGGTCGGCCAGCGCCAGGCGCAGGCGCACGAAGCCCTGCAGGCTGCCCTCGGCATCCACCGGCGCGCGCAGGTAGCGCATGGGCTCGGCGGGCGATGCGCGCACGCCCAGCAGGAACACCGGCTGGCCGTCGCCCGTGTCCACGGGCAGCATGAAGTTCTGGTACTCGCGCGCCTGGCCGGCGGCGTCGCGCAGCTTGTAGCTCACGCTGGGGCCCACGTTGCGCAGGTCGCGCCGGCTCACCGTCTTGTTGCCGGCGCCCAGGCGCGACTCTATCGAGGCGCGCAAGTCCACCTTGCGCACGTCCGCGCCCGAGCCGTTGGCGCCGCCGTCGGCGAAGTTTTCCACGTTCAGCACGCGCAGGCCGGTGAACTCCAGCGTCATGGCCTGGCCCGAGACGGCATTCTTGAGCTGGGTGGAGCCGCCGATCACGCCCTGCACATCGAAGGGCTCGCCGCCGGGCACCAGGGGCAGGGCGTGCAGCGTGACCTCGGAGCCGCCATCGTCGAAGCTGGACTGGTAGATCTCCACGCCACGGTAGTTCACCGGGTGGTTCACCTCCACGCGCGCCGCCTTGGCCTCGCCCGTGGCCAGGTCGTGGATCACGATGTCGCTGGCGAACAGCTTGGGCATGCCGGTGGAGTAATGCTCGACGACGAATTTCTTCAGCTCGATGGAAAACGGCAGCTCCTGCAGCAGCATGCCGTCGGACTGGCTCAGGATGGCGGTGCTGGAATGCTTGCCCTCGGTCACCAGCAGGTTGCCACGGAAGGTGGGGTTGCTGGCCGGCAGGCGGTGCTCGGGCTTGACGTCGGCGATGAAGCCCCCGCCCGCGTAGGGCGTCTTGCCGCCGAACCACATCTGCGCGCGCACGATCAGGTCGCCATCGAGCAGCCCGCCCAGGCACACCAGCACGATGGCGCTGTGCGCCGCGATATAGCCCAGCTTGTTCGCCGCGCCGGCCTTGGCGGCCACCATCCAGCCGTCGCCGGCGGGCGTGTGGCGCTGCTGCAGCCGCACCTTCCAGCCACCGCTGACGAGCAGCTTGCCGATGCGCTGGGCGGCGGCCTCGGTGCTCTCGCCGGCCAGCGTGCGGTTGGCCTTGTGGTGGAAGGCCTGCAGGCTTTTCTCGCGAATGTTTTCCTTGTAGTTGCGCAGATCCGCCAGGTACTTGGGCGCATGGCGCGCAATGCACAGCGAGGTGCTGATCACCAGGAAGGCCAGGATCAGCAGGAACCACCAGGCGCTGTAGACAGCGTTGAGCCTGAGCGTCAGGAACAGGTCGGCCCAGAACGGCCCGAACTGGTTCACATAGTTGTTCACCGGCTCATGCTGCTTGATCACCGTGCCGATCACCGAGGCGATGCAGATCACCGTCAACAGCGCGATGGCAAAGCGCATCGACGACAGCAATTCGGTCACGGAACGCATGCCGTGCACGCGCGGCACACGGTGGTGGCCATGGCCGTGACCATGGCTCAAGGTGGTGTCAGACATGAGAAACGCGAGAGCCCGAAAGTGAAAAAGGCGGGCCATCCGTTCAGATGTGCCCGCCCGCCCTTGGGTGCGATTATCGGCTCAAGGTTCCCCGAACGCCGTGCAGCAACCCCAGAGTCTTGATGTGTATCAACGCAGGCCGGAGATGTAGTCGGCCACGGCCTTGATCTCGCGGTCGGTCAGGTAGGCCGCCACGTCGTGCATCTGCGCGCTGTTGCCACGCTTGCCGTCGCGGAAATCGTTCAGCTGCTTGACCGTGTAGTCGGCATGCTGGCCGGACAGGCGCGGGTACTGCACGGGAATGCCCGCGCCATTGGGGCTGTGGCAGCCGGCGCAGGCGGCGATGCTGCGGTTTTGGATGCCGCCGCGGTAGATGCGCTCGCCCAGGCTCACCAGATCCTTGTCCTTGGCAAAGCCGTCCTTGGCCTTTTGCGATGCCAGCCAGGCGGCCACGTTGCGCATGTCGTCATCGCTGAGCATGGCGGCCATGCCCTGCATCACGGGGTCGGCGCGCTTGCCGGACTTGAATTCCTGCAGCTGCTTGACCAGGTAGGCGGGGTGCTGCTGCGCCAGCACCGGGTTGGCGGCGATGCTGGAGTTGCCGTCCGCCGCATGGCAGGCGGCGCATACGGCCGCATAGCTGGCCTCGCCCTTGGCCAGATCAGGCTTGGCGGGCTGCGCCGGGGCCTGGCCCTGCGCAATGGCTGAAAAAGCGGGGGCAGCCAGCGCGGCGGCCATGAACAAGGAGGCGAGCAACTTCATATCGAGGATTCTTGTCTTATGAGCGCAAAACCCCGCGATTCTACAATGCACCCCGATTTGTTCCAGATTTGAAGCACCATCTATGTCAACCACGCCACATGCACCCGGGCCCGGCGCCCTGCCCGACGCCAAGGCCGCCATGGGCTGGATGCACACCGCACGCTTTCTGACCACCGCCGCCCAGCTGCACCAGCTGCCCGCCATCACGGTGCCCGAGATCGCCTTCGTCGGCCGCTCCAACGCCGGCAAGTCCACCTGCATCAACACCCTGGCGCAGCAGCGCCAGCTGGCCTTTGCCTCGAAGAAGCCGGGGCGCACCCAGCACATCAACCTGTTCGCGCTGGGCAAGCAGGGCGCGACCGACGCCGTGCTGGCCGACCTGCCCGGCTACGGCTACGCCGCCGTGTCACGCAGCGACAAGCAGCGCTGGCAGCAGGTGATGGCCAACTACCTGGTCAGCCGCCAGGGCCTGACCGGCATCGTGCTGCTGTGCGACCCGCGCCTGGGGCTGACGGAGCTCGACGAGGCGCTGCTGGAGGTGGTGCGCCCGCGCGTCGAGCAGGGGCTGAAGTTCCTGGTGCTGCTGACCAAGGCCGACAAGCTCACGCGCTCGGAACAGGCAAAGGCCCTGTCCATCACCCGCCTGAACGCCGGCGGCGGCGAGGTGCGCATGTTCTCGGCGCTGAAGAAACAGGGCGTGGACGAGGTGGCGCAGCTGCTGTGGCAGTGGGCGCATCCTGTCATTGATGGTGAGTCGTAAGTGGTAAGTGGTAAGTCGTAAGTGGTAAATCGCGCACTCACCACTCACCACTCACCACTCACCACTTACCACTCACCACTTACCACTTACCACTCACCACTCACCACTTACCAAAACCCACTCACCCATACACCGAATCCTGCCCCTGCGGCCTGGTCTTGAAGCGCTTGTGCACCCAATAGTACTGCGTCGGCATGGTGCGGATCGCCGCCTCCAGCTCGCGGTTCATGCGCGCGGTGTCGGCCTCGGCGTCTTCGGTGGGGAAGTTCTCCCAGGCGGGGGTCAGCTCGGCCACATAGCCATCGGGCGTCATGCGGCTGTACAGGGCCACCACCTTGGCGCGGCCCAGGCGCGCGAAGCGCGACAGCGAGGGGATGGTGGCGGCGTCCGGCATGGCGAAGAAGGGTACGAAGACGGAATCGTTCGCTCCGTAGTCCATGTCGGGCAGCAGGTACAGCAGGCCGCCCTTGCGCAGGCTGGAGATGATGGGTTTCACGCCGTCGGCGCGGTTGAGCATGCGCACCTTGCCAAAGCGCTGGCGCCCGCCCATGAACCAGGCGTCCAGGGCCGGGTCGGGGTTGGTGGCGAAGATGGAGGTGAACTCGCGCTCGGTGTTCAAAGGCAGCGCCAGCCCACCCGCGTCCATGCTGTAGAAATGCGGTGCAAAGACGATGGTCGGCGTGTCGCCGTCGAGCTCATGCACGGCGCCCACCAGCTTCACGCGGCGGCGCACCAGCGCTTCCGAGCCGGCCCACAGCCAGCTGCGATCCAGGAAGGTCTGGCAGAACACCACGAAGCTCTCGCGCGCCCAGGCGCGGCGCTGGGCCTCGGGCATGTCCGGAAAGCACAGCTGCAGGTTGCGCAGCGCCACCTTGCGCCGCGGCGCGGCCAGCACGAACAGCAGCCGGCCCAGCAGCCGGCCCAGGGCGCGCAGCAGCGGCAGGGGCAGGTGCGCCAGCAGGCCCATCAGGGCCACGGCCAGGCGCGTCTTCATGCGCCGCCCTCGCTGGCGTCGGCGCTGCCGTGCATCTCGGCGCGCGGCTGCTTGTAGCGGGCGTAGCCCCACAGGTATTGCTCGGGGCTCTGGCGAATGAGTTGTTCCATGGCTTGGTTGATCTGCAGCACGGCCGCGTCGAGTGTAGGCGCCAGCGGCGCGGCCAGATCCTGCAGGTGCAGCACATAGCCGCGCCCGCCGGCCAGGCGCTCGCAGCGCGCCAGAATCACGGTGGCACCCGTTTGCTGCACCAGGCGTGCGGCCAGGGTCATGGTGTAGGCATCACGACCAAAGAACGGCGACCACAGGCCCAGCCCCTGGGGCGGCACCTGGTCGGGCAGCAGGCCCACGGCCTCGCCACGGCGCAGGGCCTTGAGCATCTGGCGCACGCCCTGCAGCGTCGTGGGCACGGCGGCTATGCCGGGGCGGTTGCGCGCGGTTTGCATCACCTCGGCCAGCCAGCGCTGGCGCGCCGGGCGGTACAGGATGGTGATCGGTCCACGTCGGCCCGACCAGCGCTGCGCCGCGGCCTGCACCGAGAGCTCGAAGCAGCCGATGTGCGGCGTGAGGAAGACGATGCCGCGCCCCCGACCCCAGGCGCGTTCCACGCAGTCAGGGTTGCTGATGGCGCAGGCCACGGGCTCGGGCGCCAGCCACAGGCGCGGCGCCTCGGCCACCATGCGCCCGGCATGCGCCACGGCGGCGCGCACCTCGGCAAAGCCATAGCCGGCGCGCGCGGCGTTGTCCAGGAAGCGCCGCCGGTACGTGGGTGAGCCGAAAAATGCCAGCCAGCCAAGCAACGCGCCTATGGCATGCAACAACCACAATGGCAGCGCTGAAAAAATTCGAAAAACGGTTGGCATTACAATCGCGGGTGTCGCCGAGTTAAATGAGCAACTTGCAGGGCGACGTTAAACACAACTGCTAAAGCGTTCGCCACGAGGCTCCTGAAAAGCTGTGGGCAACGCCCAAATGCTGCAAACACTGGAGTTTATTCAAATGGCGAACGACTTTCTCTTTACCTCCGAATCCGTCTCCGAAGGCCACCCCGACAAGGTTGCCGACCAGATCTCGGACGCCATCCTCGACGCGATTTTCGAGCAGGATTCGCGCTCGCGCGTGGCCGCCGAGACGCTGACCAACACCGGCCTGGTGGTGCTGGCCGGCGAGATCACCACCAACGCCCATGTGGACTACATCCAGGTGGCGCGCGACACCATCAAGCGCATCGGCTACGACAACACCGAATACGGCATCGATTACAAGGGCTGCGCGGTGCTGGTGGCCTACGACAAGCAGAGCAACGACATCGCGCAGGGCGTGGATCATGCGTCCGACGACCACCTGAACACCGGCGCCGGCGACCAGGGCCTGATGTTCGGCTACGCCTGCGACGAGACGCCGGCGCTGATGCCGGCGCCCATCCACTACGCGCACCGCCTGGTCGAGCGCCAGGCCCAGCTGCGCAAGGACGGCCGCCTGCCGTTTTTGCGCCCCGACGCCAAGAGCCAGGTGACCATGCGCTACGTCGATGGCAAGCCGCACTCGATCGACACCGTGGTGCTGTCCACCCAGCACAGCCCGGATCAAAGCGAAAGCGCCACGAAGATGAAGGCCAGCTTCATCGAGGCCGTGATCGAGGAAATCATCAAGCCGGTGCTGCCCGCCGAGTGGCTCAAGGACACCAAGTACCTGATCAACCCCACCGGGCGCTTCGTCGTCGGCGGGCCGCAGGGCGACTGCGGCCTCACGGGGCGCAAGATCATCGTGGACACCTACGGCGGCGCCTGCCCACATGGCGGCGGCGCATTCAGCGGCAAGGACCCGACGAAGGTGGACCGCAGCGCCGCCTACGCCGCGCGCTACGTGGCCAAGAACATCGTCGCCGCCGGCCTGGCACGCCAGTGCCAGATCCAGGTGGCCTACGCCATCGGCGTGGCGAGCCCCATGAACATCACCGTCTACACCGAGGGCACGGGCGTCATCGCCGATGAAAAAATCGCCCAGCTGGTGCACGACCATTTCGACCTGCGCCCCAAGGGCATCATCCAGATGCTGGATCTGCTGCGGCCCATCTACACCAAGACCGCCGCCTACGGCCACTTCGGCCGTGATGAGCCCGAGTTCACCTGGGAACGCACCGACCGCGCAGCCCAGCTGCGCGCTGCAGCGGGGCTGTGAGCCGGCATGCTCGGCACGCATCTTTTTCGGTAGCCATGCCATCAGACGGGGCGCGGCTGCTACTCCTTCCCCCTCTGGAGGAAGGCGGGGATGGGGGCCCGCTGGCGCGTAAGCGACGCATGAAACAACAGGCCGTGGCAGCCCCCACCCCAGCCCTCCCCCAGCGGGGGAGGGAGCAAAACCACGCCCTTTATTGGGCCGTGTGTCAGTCACAAAGCTGTGTGCATACGCTTGCGCATGCCATCCATTGATTCCCCCATGTACGACGCCGCCGTTCTCATAGGCCGCTTCCAGCCGCTGCACCAGGGCCATCTGGCCCTGTTGCACGTGGCCCTGGCGCAGGCGCGTCAGGTCATCGTCGTGCTGGGCTCGGCCTTCCAGGCACGCACGCCAAAAAACCCATTTACCTGGCAGGAACGCGCGCAGCTGCTGCGTGACGCGCTACCAAAATCGGATCGCGCGCGCCTCGTCGTGCTGCCGATGCGCGACTACTACGACGAGCCGCGCTGGGCCCAGGCCGTGCGCCAGGCGGTGGCGGCGCAGCTGCCGACGGGCGCGCGCATCGCCCTGGTCGGCCATTTCAAGGACGACAGCAGCGGCTACCTGCGCGCCTTTCCCGACTGGGAGCTGATCCGTATGCCGCGCCAGGGCGCGATCGACGCCACCCCCATCCGCGACGCCTTCCTTGGCGCCACGCCCAGCACCCTGGACACCGCGCTCGCCCCCCTGGCGCAGTATCTACCCGCCGTCACGCGCACCTGGCTGCAGCAGTTTGCCCACACCACGCACTACGCCGCACTGCAGCAAGAATGGCGCATGCTGCGCGAGTACCGCGCCAGCTGGGCCGGCGCGCCCTACCCGCCGGTCTTCGTCACCGTGGACGCGCTCTTGCGCTGCCAGGGCCGGGTGCTGCTGATCCGCCGCGGCCATGCGCCCGGCAAGGGGCTATGGGCCCTGCCCGGCGGCTTTGTCGAGCCGAATGACACGCTGTGGCAGTCCTGCCTGCGCGAATTGGCCGAAGAAACCCACTGCGCCCTGCCCGAAGAAAGCCTGCGCGCCGCGCTGCAAGGCCAGCGCGTGTTCGACCACCCCCAGCGCAGCCAGCGCGGGCGCGTCATCACCCAGGCGTATTTCTTCGACCTGGGGCAAGACACCCCGCCCGAGGTGCGCGGCGGCGACGACGCGGCCCATGCCGAGTGGCTGCCGCAGGACAGCCTGGCCACCATGGAAGACCAGTTCCATGACGACCACTGGCATATCCTCGATCAGTTTCTGGGGCTGCTCGCACGGCCCCTCCCCCCGTAAACCCCACGCCGCTGCCCCTGAATGCATGGCCGTCCAAGGGTTATCGCTTAGACTTGCCCGGCCACATTTCTTCTCTAGCGCGCCGCGAAGCGCCTGTGCAACGCAGGCCAGACAGCCATCATTCAATGACCGAATCACCCAAAACCCCCTATGTGTTTGCCGCCGTACTCGCCCTGGCAGTACTGGGCGTTTACCTCCCCGGCTTGAACAACGGATTGGTTTTTGACGATCTGCGCCTGGGCGACGGCACCATCTTTGGCGAGTACGGCAGCCTGCTGCATTTCAAGCAGCGCATGCTGTCGTACGGCAGCTTCGTCTGGGTGCAGGATGTGCTGGGCCAAGGCTGGTGGAAGCAGCGTCTCGTCAACATCGCCGTGCATTTGGGCGTAGTTGCGGCGCTGTACGCGCTGCTCAAGGCACTGTTTATTAACACGCGCTTCCCTGAAGACATCGAAGAACAGGCGCATTTCGCCGCCTCGCGCCTGGCGGCACTGCGCGTTGCCGTGGCGTTGTTCGCGCTCAATCCAGTGGCCGTGTATGCCGTGGCCTATCTCATACAGCGCTCGATCCTCATGGCCACGCTTTTTGCCTTGCTGGCGTGCTGGGCCTGGGTGCGCGCATTGCAAACCCGGCACTTGGCATGGTTTGGATGCGCGCTGCTGTGCTACGTGCTGGCGGTGCTGTCGAAAGAGCACGCCATCATGACCGCCGCCATTGCCGTGCCCCTCTATGTGTACATACGGCGCCCCAGCTGGAAGGCCGCTGCCCCCATGGTCGGCGCCGTGGCGCTGGTGCTGGCTCTGGCCGTTGCGGCACTGCTGCATTTCTATGGCGGCTTGCTCGGCAGACTCTTCGACCCCCAGTCCATCGCCTTTGCGCAACAGCTGGAAGCCCTGCGCCCCGGCGTTACGCAGCAGATCTACCCCTTGAGCATCCTCAACCAGGCGGCCTTGTTTTTTGCCTACGGCCTGCTGTGGGCGCTGCCCTACGTGGGTTGGATGTCTATCGACCTGCGTCCGGCCTTCCCCCTAGGCTTTGCCAGCTCGTGGCATATCGCAGGTGCCATCGCATACATCGCGTTGTTTGCGTCTGCCGCGTGGCTGCTGCTATGGCGCCGTGGCGTGGTCAGCCTGGTGGGCCTGCTGCTGCTGTTTCCGCTGCTGTGGTTCACCACGGAATTTGCCACCGTGTGGATACAAGACCCCTTCGTGCTGTACCGCAGCTACCTGTGGGCAGCCGCCCTGCCCGGCCTGGTGGCCATTGTGCTCACGGGCTTTCAGCCGCGCACCATTTACGCCATAGGCGTGGTGGCGGGCCTGGTACTGGGCGCGCTGGCATTCGAGCGCCAGCTGAGCCTGCGCGACGAATTGACGGCCTGGACTGACGCCGCAGAAAAAATCGACCTCAAGGCCCCCGCCAACGCCGTGGGGCGCAGCCGCCCGTTCCTGAACCTGGGCGCCTACTACGTGCGCCAACAGAACTGGGACCTGGCCGCGCGCAACCTGGCCACGGCGCGCGCGCTGGCCGACAAGGGTGAGCTGGGCGGCAGCACCCTGTTCAACACCGGCGTGGTACTACAACGCAGCAACAAGGACGCCCAGGCGCTGGAAGCATTCGCCGCTGCCCAGGCCATGGGCTTCAGCACCTTCGCGCTGTACTACCACCGCGGCGAATCGCAGGTGGCGCTAGGCCAGTTGGGCTCGGCCCTGGAAAGTTTCAACATTGCTCTGGAAAAAGCCGCCAAGGATCCTTTGCAGACAAAGGGCACCCTGGCCTTGATGCGCGTGCGCCGCGTCGAGGTTGCCATCACGGCCCGGCAATTCGACCTTGCCATCAGCGACCTTCAGCAGCTCCTGAAAGACCAGCCGAACGACCCGCGCTTCCTTACCGGGTTGGGCATGGCCTACATCGGCAAAGGCCAGGCACAGCAGGCTCTTGAACTATTCAATCCGTTGATTGCCCGCAACCCCAATGGCCCAGCTTTCTACGGCCGCGCCATGGCTTACCAGCTGCTGGGGCAGCGCGACGCCAGCCTGCGCGACATAGACCAGGCCATCCGGCTGGAACCCAGGAACCCGCTCTACGCCAGCGTACGTGCGGGCATTGCGGCTACCGCCAAATAGCCTCGCCGTGGCATTGCGCATCCTGCACGTCGGCAAGTTCTACCCCCCCTACCGCGGGGGCATGGAAGTCTTTTTGGCCGACCTGATCCACGAACAGCGCCACCAGGGCATAGACGCCCACGCGCTGGTGCATGGCGAGCCGCTGCCCGACGACCCCGACTGGGTCCAGCGCGTACCCGTGCAATTCAACCTAGTCTATGCACCCATTGCGCTGAGCTTCAGGCACGCCTTGCGCAGTGCCATCGACCGCATCCAGCCCGACGTGCTGCACCTGCACATGCCCAACAACTCCGCGCTGTGGGCGTTGACGCTGCCTGGCGCGCGCAAGGTGCCCTGGGTGGTGCACTGGCACTCGGACGTGGTGGTCTCCAACATCAAATGGTCGGTGGCGCTGGCATACATGCTGTACCGCCCATTCGAGCAGGCATTGCTGGAACGCGCGCAGCAGGTGTTTGCCACATCGCCGCCCTACCTGCAGGCCAGCGCCGCGCTGCGCCGCTGGCGCGGCAAATGCGAGGTGGTGCCGTTGGGCATAGACCTGCGCAGCACGCCCCCGGCCGAAGCCCTGGCCGCGCCCCTGCAGTGGCGCGCGCAAACGCGCCTGCGGTTGGTGTCCATCGGGCGGCTGACCTACTACAAGGGCTTTGAAACCCTGATCCGCGCCGTGGCTACCCTGCCCGGCGTGGAATTGCTAATCGCCGGCGACGGCGAGCTGCGCGACACGCTGCAGGCATTGATAGCAAGCACCACCCCGGCAGGCACGCCGCCCGCGACACGCCTGGTGGGCACCGTGGACGACGCGCAAAAACACGCCCTGCTGGCCCAGTGCGACCTGTTCTGCCTGGCATCGCGCGAGCGCACCGAGGCCTTCGGCATCGTGCTGCTGGAGGCCATGCAGCACGCCCGCCCCTGCCTGGTGACCGACCTGCCCGGATCCGGCATGCCCTGGGTGGTGTCGCAAGCGCACTGCGGCCTGCATGTGCCCATTGAAGACGTGGACGCCTGGCGCAGCAGCATCGCCCGCCTGCACCACGACCCGGCCCTGCGCGCCCGCCTGGGCCAGGCCGGGCACAAGGCCTTGCACCAGCACTTCAGCATCGGCCCATGCGAGCGCGCCACCGCCCGCCATTACCGGGGCCTGGCCCCCGGCATGCAGCCCGCCGCGCCCACGCGGGGCCTGATGGTCGTCATCTCCACCCACAACAACGCCGCCGACATAGCCCACCTGCTGCAGCGCGTGCGCGCCCTGGTCAACGCCCCCGTGCTGGTGGTGGACAACCGCAGCTCCGACGCCACCTGCCACCTGGCCGAACAGCAGGGCGCACGCGTGCTGCGCCCCCTGCTGGCCATGACGCCCTGGGGCAGCCTGCAAACCGGCATACGCCATGCACTGGCCCAGGGCTACGCATCCGTCATCACTATTGATGCCGAAGGCCGCTACGAGGTGGAAGAACTGCCCGCACTGCTGGCCACACGCGACCAGGCCGACATGACGGTGGCCTACTTTGCCGCCCGCAACAGCCTGCCGCGGCGCGCCGCGTGGCAATGGTTCCGCTGGGTCACCGGGCTGGGCCTGCGCGACTTTGTCTCCGGCTTTCGCCTGTACAACCGCGCCGCCATGGCTGTGGCCGCGTCCGCCGAGGCCACGCTGCTGGACTACCAGGACATCGGCACCCTGCTGCTGATGCGCCGCCAGGGGCTGCGCATAACCGAAGTGGCGCTGGCCATGCACACACCCAAGGTAGACCGATCCAAGATCTTCCGGTCATGGGCCAACGCGGCGCGGTACGTCGTCGTGTCCTCATTGCTCAGCATTGCGCATGGGCGCCAGGCCCACAAGCTGGGGCGGCAGTAGCCCGGCACAGCCTCGTTCGGGCGCATCAGATTTTTTTGGATAGCACACAACGGTTATTGGGCGCTGGTTTCAACTCCCTCGCCCCCTTGGGGGAGAGGGAGAAATCGCCACAAGGCCGCGTACCTGTTGCGTGGCACGCTATACAAAAGATGTGTAGATACCCATGCCCAGAGGGTGAGGGAGCCTGAACTACGCCACTGCATCGAACAAAACCCGGCTCCTACAATGACCGCCATGACCCGCAAGAAGCTCCCCATCGGCATCCAGACCTTGCGCGAAATCCGCGAGGAAGGCCACTACTACGTGGACAAGACCCCGCTGGCGCTGCGACTCATCGACCAGGGCAAATACTTCTTCCTGTCGCGTCCGCGCCGCTTCGGCAAAAGCCTGTTCCTTGACACCCTCAAAGAGCTGTTCGAGGGCAACGCGCCCCTGTTCAAGGGCTTGCACGTCGAGCATCACTGGGACTGGTCCGTGCAATACCCCGTGCTGCGCTTCAGCTTTGGCGGTGGCGTGCTGGGCAGCGTGCAAGATCTGCGCGCCAGCCTGAACGAACAACTGGGCACGCTGGAGGCGCGCCACCAGCTACCCGCCGAATACCCCGATGCACGCAGCCGCTTCAAGCGCCTGATCCTGCGCCTGGCCGAGGCGACCGGCCAGCGCGTGGTCGTGCTTATCGACGAATACGACAAACCCATCCTCGACCGCATCGAAGAGCGCGACACGGCGCTGCAAATCCGCGAGGTGCTGAAAGACTTCTATTCCATCATCAAGGACAGCGACGCCCATGTGCGCTTTGCCTTCTTGACCGGCGTATCCAAGTTCAGCAAGGTCAGCCTGTTCTCGGGCCTGAACAACCTTGAAGACATCACCCTGGTGCCCGCCTACAGCAGCATCTGCGGCTACACCGATGAAGACGTCGATACCGTCTTCGCCCCCGAGCTGCCCGGACTGGATCGGGAAGAAATCCGCCGCTGGTACAACGGCTACAACTGGCTGGGCACCTCCGTCTACAACCCGTTTGACCTGCTGCTGCTGTTTCGCAACCGCATGTTCCGCCCCTGGTGGTTCGAGACCGGCACGCCCACCTTTCTCGTCAAGCTGCTGACCGAGCGGCGCCAGTTCACCCCGGCGCTGGAAACCATCATGGCGCCCGAGACGCTGCTGTCCACCTTCGACGTGGATACCATCCCCACCGAAGCACTGATGTTCCAGGCCGGCTACCTCACCATTGCCGACACGCGCTACCTTCCAGGCCGGCTGGAATTGCGCCTGCGCTACCCCAACCAGGAAGTCAAGGCCAGCCTGAACAACAGCCTACTGGGCGTGCTGTGCGGCGGCGACCCCATGGTGCCCGCGCGCAACATCAGCCGGCTGTACGACCTGCTGCAGGTCAACGACCTCATGGGCCTGAAGGACGTCATGCACGCCTTCTTTGCCAGCATTCCGCATGACTGGTACAGAAACAACCCCATAGCCCAATACGAAGGGTACTGGGCCAGCGTCTTCTACAGCCACTTTGCGGCATTGGGGCTGGACACCGTGCTGGAAGACGCCACCAACCACGGTCGCATCGACATGGCCGTGCGCTGGCTGGGGCAGACCTGGCTGTTCGAGTTCAAGGTGGTCGAACTAACCCCAGAGGGCCGCGCCCTGCAGCAGCTACTGGACAAGGGCTACGCCGACAAATACCGTGCCAATGGGCCGGTACACCTGATCGGCGTGGAGTTCAGCAAGGACGCGCGGAACATCGTGGGGTTTGAGACGCAAACGCTTGCCGCTGTATGACACTTGTGGTGACAGTGAGGGAGGGGGGGCAGGCTTGACTGGTCATTTCTACCCTCTTTCATCCCCAATCAGGCAATCGCTTGGATGCCGTTCTTTTCCACGACCGTCAGCAAACGCAAGGCAGGCCCACCCGGCTTCTTGACGCCACGCTCCCAGTCGGAAATGAGGTTCTTGCTCACGTTGAGATAGAGCGCAAAGACAGGCTGGGACAGATGTTCGCGCTCGCGCAAGGCCCTGATGCGCTCGGGCGGCATAGGCACCACAGGCGTCAAGCAGGCCTCGTCGAACTCGCGCATGGTCTGTCTGTCGATAGCGCCGATGTCATGCAGTGCCCCCATGGTTTCATGGATGGCAGCAGAAGCCTCACTCCGGTATTTCTTCACCATGATCGTGTACCTCAGAAAACTGCCCCTTGCCTATCAAAATGGCCAGTTGCTCATCTGACAAGCCCAACACGTAGCCCGGCTTCACAATGCGGGCAAGTCAGGCGTTTGGCCGTGCAGCGCACTTCAAAGTCGATGCGCCGCCGAGTCGTGTCAAGCTGCACCTGCGTCACCTCCCAGGGCGGTTGCAAACCCAGTGCCGTGGTGAACAATCCCTCAATCCCCGTTCCTGCTGTCATGCCAGTTTGCATCTTTCTTCTGACCTACTTAGTGC
>JAFEES010000270.1 GCA_018240995.1 Pseudomonadota bacterium
GGTATAGAACTTCAGGGCAAAACCGCGTATGTCGCGCTCGGCATCGGCCGCGCCGCGCTCGCCGGCGACGGTGGTGAAGCGGGCGAACATCTCGGTCTGCTTGCCGACCTTCTCGAAGATCTTGGCGCGGGTGTATTTGGTGATGTCTTTCGTCACCGTGAAGGTGCCAAACGCGCCCGAGCCCTTGGCGTGCATGCGCCGCTCGGGGATGACCTCGCGCACGAAGTTGGCGAGTTTTTCATTCAGCCACACGTCCTGCGCCAGCAGCGGGCCACGGCTGCCGGCGGTGAGGCTGTCGCGGTTGCTGGCCACCGGGGCGCCAAAGTCGGTCGTCAGGTGGGTGACGGGGCATTGCTTGTTGCGGTCGGTCATGGCGTTTTCCTGCGTTACGGGTGGATGAATGGGCCGGTGTCACGGTCAAATGATAGAACTTATAAATTTATTTCAAAATTTAATAGTTTTTATTGCAGCGATAGGCCGGCTCTGGCACAGGCCGCCCCGGGCTGGCAATGAATGAACCAGGCGCCAGCGCCCTCATGCCGGCAAGATGCCGGCGCTCCCATCGCCGTGTAGCGCCGGATGGTCGGCGCGCGGCCTGTCCAGGTGGTAGCCCTGCACCATGTCCACGCCCAGGCCGCGCAGCAGCTCCAGGGTCTGCGCGTCTTCCACGCATTCGGCCACGGCCAGCTTGCCCATGCCGTGGGCGACCTCGATGATGGAGCGCACGAACACCTGGTTGTCCGGCTCGCGCGGCAAGTTGCGCACGAACAGGCCGTCGATCTTCAGCACCCTGGCCTGCAGGTGCTTGAGGTAGGCAAACGATGCAAAGCCGGTGCCGAAGTCGTCCAGGCACAGGGTGCAGCCGGCGCGCTGCAGCGCGTCTATGAAGCGCTGGGCGTCGCCCAGGTCGGATATGGCCGCCGTCTCGGTCAGCTCCACCAGCAGGCGCTCGGGTGCCACGCCCTGCGCGGCCAGCTGCTCGGTGATGAAGCCGGGCAGCTGCGGGTCGTCGAGCGAGCGGCCCGAGATGTTCAGCGCCAGTGCCGGCAGCTGCGGGTGCGCGGCCAGCAGGCGGATGCTTTCGCCCAGCACCCAGCGGTCTATGTCCAGGATCTTGCCGCTCTTTTCCGCATGGCCTATGAACTGGCCGGGGGCGACGAGCTGGGTGGCGTCGTCCTCGTCCACCATGCGCACCAGCGCCTCCAGGTGCGCCAACCGCCCGCTGTGTGCGTGGTACACGCCCTGGAAGTGCAGGCGCAGCAGGCCGCCGGCCAGCGCACGCTCTATGCGCTCGTTCCAGGCCATGCGCGTGACCATGGCCTGGGCCATGTCGCTCTCGGGGCGGTAGATGCTCCAGCGGTTCTTGCCCAGGTGCTTGGCCTGGTACATGGCGGTGTCGGCATGGGCCACCAGCTCCTGTGCGCTGCCGGCATGCTCGGGGTAGTGCGCTATGCCCAGGCTGCTCGTCAGGCGCAGGCTTTGCCCTTCGCCTTCGATGTGCAGCGCCGTCTGCGCCACGGTCTGCAGCACGCGCTCGGCCAACAGCTCGGCGCTGTGCAGCGTGGCCTGGGGCATGAAGATGGCGAATTCGTCGCCCCCCAGGCGGCTGAGCATGTCGCTCTCGCGCACCAGGGCCTTGACCGCCGTCGCCACGCGCAGCAGCACCATGTCGCCCGCGCCATGGCCAAAGTGGTCGTTGACGTACTTGAACTCGTCCAGGTCAAAGAACAGCACCGCCGCCTGCTGCGGCTGGCGCGCGGCTTCACGGAAGAAGCGCTCCAGCTCCTCCTCGAAGCGGCGCCGGTTGTGCAGGCCGGTGAGCGCGTCGCGCTCGGCCAGGATGATGAGCTGCTCGGCCGTCTGGCGCTGCTGCGTCATGTCTTCGCACAGCCACAGCTGGCCCATGGGCTCGCCCTGCGCGTCATGCACCGGGTGGCGTACCAGCAGCAGCGTGCGTCCGTCGCGCAGCGTCAGCTCCAGCGGATGCGCCGGCGGCGCCTCGGTCTGGGACTGGCGCAGGTAGTCGTCGAGGCGCTCCACGTTGACGAGCGCGCTGCGCACCTCGGCCAGCACCTGGGCCATCGGCAGGCCGACGATGGTCATGTCTTGCGGCAGGACCCATAGCTCGCGCCAGCGGGCGTTGCAGTAGCTCACGCACCGATCCGTGTCCACGAACAATATGCCCTGGTGCATGGCGCCCAGCAGCGCCAGCAGGCGCGCACGCTCCTGCTGCAGGCGTTGCATGACATGGCGGCGCTCTTCAACCTCGGTCTGCAGCGCCTGGGCGTGGGTCGTCTGCCAGCGGCGCTGCTGCGCCAGATCGGCGGCCATGATGTCGAAGGCGTTCGCCAGCCGGCCCAGCTCGTCGGACCTGGCCAGGCGCATCGGCGTAGGCGCCTGGCCGCGCCCGAGTTCATCGACCGCCTGGGTCAGCCGCCGCAGGGGCTGGGCCAGCAGCAGGCGCACGCGCCGGCGCAGCCACCACATGGCCGGCAGCAGCACCAGCAGCCCCACGCCCACCACGGCCAGCAGCCCCAGGCGCAGCGCGCCGTTGACGCGCTCCTGCGGCAGCACCAGCACCTGGTACCAGCCCGGCCCACGGATGCGCGACCAGGCCAGCCATTGGCGCCCGTCGAGCGTGCGCCCGGCGCCGCTTTCGCTGCGCGTGCCCTGCACCATCTGGCGCAGCAGCTCCAGGTCGCGCTCCTGCTGCGCCGGCATCTGCGGCCGCTCCTGGCCCGGCGCCAGGGGTGCGCCCCAGCCGGTATAGACCACCAGCTGGCCCAGGTCGTCCATGATGAATTGCTGCGCCGCGTTGTCCTGGCCGGCGGTGACGGACTCGACCAGGCTGGTGATGCTCACGTCGTGCCCCAGCGTGCCCACCCAGCGGCCGCGCCAGTCCAAAGGCGCGATCACCGACACCATCCAGGTGTGCGCCTGCTCGTCCAGGTACACCGGCGTCCAGAACAGCTTGCGCTCGGGGTTGTGCTCCGGGTCGGCCCCGCGCATGGTGGGGTAGTCGGCGTTGCTGGTGCGGGCGTCGGCATTGCCGCCCCAGTCGATGCCGCGCGCATAGACCATCAGCCCGTCCTCGACGAAGTCCATGTAGGCCGAGAAGAACGGCGGCACCAGCGCCGGCCCCTGCTCGCGCAGCAGCTCGTAGCTGACCACCGCCCGCAGCCGGGCCGAGGCCGTCAGGCCCTGTGCCCCCTCATGCAGGTACAGCGTGGGCGCGCGCTGGGGATCGAGCAACTCGGGGCGCAGGCGCCACAGGCCGTCGCCGCTGCGCGCAAACAGGGTGCGAAAGCGCCGCTGGGCGGCTTCGCCATCGGCGTCATCGAGCCGCTGCAGCAGCTCGCCGCGCAGGCGCAGCACGCTGGCCTGCGCCTGCAGCAGCTGCACCTCGTTGGCCTGCGCCTTGAGCTGCACCATGCGCTGCAGGATCACCGGCACCACCTGGTCCGACCCCAGCCACAGCGCCACATAGGTCAACAGCGAGAGCAATGCCAGCAGCACCAGGAACAGCCCCCAAATGGTCAGGGACAGCCGATGGATCAGCGACGAGTGAAGCCGGGTGCTTAGCAAGATGGCCACGGTGACAAGGTGTGTTGCTCGCCATTTTGCGGGATGAACCGCCTGGCGCGAGGGCTATTTGATCGCGATCAACCGTCTGCTGCCCCTGTGCCCCCATACGTGCGCCTGTGCAGGGGTGTTGCGGGCCTGGCGCCACCTGCGACAATGCCATACTTTGTTACTCAAGTAAGGTCGCTGATTGATGAGGTGGCAGCGGTTTTGCACCTGGGTGTTGCGGCGCGCCTTATGGCTGGCGCTGGGCACAGCGCTGCCCGTCCCCGTCCTGGCCTGCGAAGGCGCGCAGCTGGTGCGCCTGCGCCAGCCGGTGGCGCTCAGCGCGCAGGAAAAGTCCGCATTCCAGGCGCTGGCGCCGCTGCGCGTGCTGGCCCTGGATGCGCCGCCCATGGCGCGCTACGACGCCGCCAGCAAGACCTACAGCGGCATTGGCGTGGACATTTGGTGCTTCATCGCCAGCGAACTGGGGCTGCGCTACGCCATCGTGCCGGG
>JAFEES010000271.1 GCA_018240995.1 Pseudomonadota bacterium
CATGGCGGACAGCTCCAGCGTCAGGAAGCGGTTGGCGGCCGAGTTGAAGATGGACAGCGCGAACGTGCCCACGCTCTGGCCGCTGGACAGCGAGGCCGGCAGGTTCACGAAGCGCCCGCCCACGTCCACCGCGCCGCCAAAGCCGGCGGAGTTGGTGGCATTGCTGTAGTTGGTGCCCAAGGCCACGCGGTTGGCGCCGCCCAGGCCGTAGCCGCCATCGCCACCGCGGTTGGCGCGCAGGTCGCCGCCGCCCAGGCGCACGCCCAGGGTTCGGCCGAAGGTGTCGCGCGCCTCGACGATGCGCGCCTCTATCATCACCTGGCGCACCGGCACGTCCAGCGTCAGCAGCAGCTGGCGCACCTCTTCGAGCTTGGCCGGGGTGTCGGTGACGAACAGCTGGTTGGTGCGCGGCTCGGCAATGGCGCTGCCGCGTTGCGACAGGAAGCGCGTGTTCACGGTGGAGCCGCTGCCGCCGCCGGCGGAGGTGTTGGTGGTCAGCTGGATCACCATGTCGGCGGCCTTGGCGTAGTTCAGCTGGTAGGCCTGGGTGCGCAGGGGCTCCAGCTTGCGGATGGCCTCTGCCGCCTCGTAGTCCTTCTTGATGCGTTCGTCGATTTCGTCCTTGGGGGCGATCCACAGCACGGTGCCGGACTTGCGCATGCCCAGGCCCTTGGCGTCCATGATGATCTGCAGCGCCTGATCCCAGGGCACGTCCTTCAGGCGCAGGGTCAGCGCGCCGGTGACGGTGTCGGAAGTGACGATGTTGAAGTTGGTGAAGTCGGCAATCACCTGCAGCAGCGAGCGCACCTCGATGTTCTGGAAGTTCAGCGACAGCTTCTCGCCGCTGTAGTTGGGGCCCTGCGTGAGCTTGGACAGATCGACCTTCTTAGGGCGTACCTCGACGACGAACTGGTTGTCGCTTTGGTAGGCGCTGTGCTCCCAGTCGCCCACCGGGTCTATGGTCAGGCGCACGCGCTCGCCCTGCTGGGAGGCGGTGATGGTTTGCACGGGCGTGCCGAAGTCCGACACGTCCAGGCGCCGGCGCAGCCCCTCGGGCAGCGACGAGCGCTGGAACTCGACCACCAAGCCCTTGCCCTGGGTCTTCAGATCCACGCCCACCTGGTTGTTGGCCAGGCCCACGACGATGCGGCCGGCCCCGTCGGTGCCGCGGCGGAAGTCCAGATCCTTGAGCGGCAGCACATCGGCGTTGTGGCTCTCGGCAAACACCGCCGACTGCGCGCTGGGCACGCGTGCGCCGCCGGTGACGGCGTCGAGCAGCACCAGCACCGTCTTGCCATGCAGCTCGGCGCGGTACGAGGTGGGTTGCTTCAGGTTCAGCACGACGCGCGAGCGCTCGCCGGCCTCGACGATGTTGGCCGACTTGACGTTGCCCTGGTTGATCTCGATCAGGGAGCGGCCCGAGGCATTGGTGACGCCGGGAAAGTCCAGGGCGATGCGTGCCGGGGTCTGAATGGCAAAGCCCGTGGGCAGCTCGGCCTGGGGCTCGGAAAACTCGATGCGCAGCACCTCGGCCCCGCCCTGCAGGAAGCCCGAGACCGATTCAATGGAACCCCGTGCATGCGAAACCGTGGCGCTGAAGACGGCCACGATGGCGGCGCCCGCCAGCCACAGATGGCGGCGCAAGCGCGATTGCTGTCGAATCATTTCCTCACCTCATTTCCCTCTTGCAGCTCCAGTGTTGTCATGCGCTCCACCCAATCACCCGTGGAGTCCTGGACGATCTCGCGCAGCCGGACATTCGTTTCCGAGATGCCGACGATCTTTCCGTAGTTCTGACCGAGATAGTTGCCCATGCGCACCTGGTACAGCAGCTTGTCCACGCTGACCAGGGCCGTGGGCGTGCCGGTCTTGTTCAGGCTGCCCACCATCTTCACGCCGTCGAGCGGGTAGGCCTCCAGCGGCTCCTTGCGCCGGGCCATCTCGGGCGCGATCAGCGTGGCATTGACCGCGGCTTCCGAGGACTCGCGGCGCAGCGCCTGCGTGAGCTTTTGTGGATTGAACGGCTCCACCTGGCCATCGCCGGTGTAGTCCTGCGGATGGAACTGTTTGGGTTCACTGAGCGGCGTGACGCGCGGCTTGGTGGTGGCGCGCAGATCGGCCATCCACTGGCGCAGCTCTTCATCACCGTTGCCGCCGCAGCCCGACAGCAGCACCACGCCCAGCACCACGGCCAGGGGCTTGCAACACAGTCGCATCATTTCTTCGCTCCCTTCGCCGCGGTCTTCTGGGCCTGGATCTCGTCGGGGTCGAGATAGCGGAAGGTGCGGGCCGTGGCCTCCATGGTCAGGCTGCCGGTGATGTCCTTGCTGGCCGGGCTGAGCGACAGGTTGTTCAGCGTGACGATGCGCGAGAGGTTGGCCACGTCGGAGGCGAAGGCGCCCACGTCGTGGTACTTGCCGACGACGCGGATGGCGATCGGCAGCTCGGCGTAGTAGTCCTTGACCACCACCTGGCCGGGGCGGAACAGCTCGAACTGCAGGCTGCGGCCCAGGCCCGCCTGGTTGATGTCGGACAGCAGGGCCGACATCTCGGCCTTGCTGGGCAGCTGCTTCTCCAGCTGGATCACGTATTGCTGGATCTGCTCGCGCTGCTTTTTCAGCGCGTCCAGGCTCACGGCCTTGACCAGCTTCTTTTGATAGTCGGCGCGCAGGGTTTCCTCGTTCTTGCGCTCGGCGGTCAGTTCATCCTCGAACTCCGAGAGCTTGAAGAACCACAGGCCGGTGGCCACGCCCGCGGCGATCAGCAGGCACAGCAGCGTGCGCGGCAACGCCGGCCACAGCGACGGGTCTTTCGGATCCAGGTTCTGGAACTGGCGCTGCAGGTCGCCCTGCAGCTTGGAGAAGTCGAACTTCGGCGCTTGTTTCTTTGCCATGGCTATTTCCCTGCCACCACTTCACTCGCAGCGTCGGCCGCCTTTTGCGCCTCGGAGCTGCGCACCAGGCGGAAGCGCAGGTTGAACGAAGCCACGCGGCGCTGATCCTTGGGCGACAGCGCAACGTTGGCGGCAATGATTTCCACCAGCTCGGGCTTGGAGAACCAGGGCGTGTTGTTGGTCAGGTTGCGCAGCATCTCCGAGACGCGCTCGTTGGACTGCGCCATGCCCTGCATGGTCACGACCTGGTCGGCCTGCTTGAGGCTGGTCACGTACACGCCATCGGGCAGCTGCTTGACCAGCTCGTTGAGCAGGTGCACCGGCAGGTTGCGGTCGGACTGCAGGTCTTCCACGGCCTTCTGGCGTGCCTGCAGGGCGGTGATCTCCTCTTCGATGCTGGCGATTTCCTTGATCTGCGTCTCCAGCACCTGGATCTCGCCGCGCAGGAAGTTGTTCTTTTCCTGCTGGCCGGTGATCTGCATCTGGAACCACCAGTAAATCAGCCCGGCAATGGCCAGGCCCGCCAGGGCGGACATCAGCATGACGACCTGGAATGTCTCGCGCCGGCGTTTGCGCGCAGCCTCCCGGTGCGGGAGCAGGTTGATCAGAATCACTGCAGGAACCTCCGCATTGCCAGGCCGCAGGAGGTGAGATACGACGGCGCCTCGCGCGCCATTTTCCTCAGGCGCACGGCGCCGCCCACGTCCATGCCGTCAAACGGATTGATGATGCTGCAGGCAAAGCCGGTGTTCTCGGTCACGGCCTGCGTCAGGCCCTGCAGCGGCGCGGAGCCGCCCGCCAGCATCACGTGATCCACGCGGTGGTAGGGCGTGCTGGTGAAGAAGAACTGCAGGGCACGGCCGATTTCCTGGGCCAGGCTGTCCACGAAGGGCTGCAGCACGGTCGACGGATAGTCCTCGGGCAGATCGCCGTTGCGCTTCTTGCCCTCGGCCTCTTCCTGCGAAAAACCATATTGGCGCACGATGAGCTGCGTCAGCTGCGCGCCGCCAAAGGCCTGGTCGCGTTCGTACAGCACGTCGTCGTTGCGGATCACCCGCATGCTGGTGGTGAAGGCGCCCACCTCGAACAGGGCCACCACGGCGTCCAGGCCGCGGTTGGGCAGGGTCTCGATGAGGCGGCCGGCGGCCATGCGCGAGGCGTGGGACTCGATGTCCACGA
>JAFEES010000272.1 GCA_018240995.1 Pseudomonadota bacterium
TCGACGAGGCCCTGGTGCGCAACCAGGACGACGAGCACAACCTGCGCCTGCGCCTCGCCGGCGGGCGCATCTGGCAAAGCGGCGCCATCCAGTCGGTCTACCACCCGCGCAACTCGCTGCGCCACTTGTTCGCGCAGCAGCGGCAGTACGGCTACTGGCGCCCCTTCGTGGTGAAGAAGCATGGCCAACCGGGCTCGCCGCGCCAGTTGGTGCCGGCACTGTTCGTGGCCGCGCTGCTGCTGGCCGCTCTGCTGCTGCCCTGGGCCGCATGGCCCGCCGCTGCGTTGCTGCTGCTGTATGGGGGCTACCTCGCGCTAGCCAGCTGCGCCGCCGCGCGCGCGGCAGGTGCCTGGGGCCTGCTTTGGCGCCTGCCTGCGGTGATCGCGGCCTTTCATATCGGCTATGGCTGGGGCAGCTGGCGCGGCCTGTGGGATGTGCTGCGCGCACGCTCGCCCGCGTCGGGATTTGCGAAGATCACGCGATGACCGCACCCGAGACCCAGGCCGTGCAGGCGCGCTACGCGCGCCGCGATGGCGACACCGACGCGCTGCGCTACAGCCTGTATGCCAATGCCGCGGCGCTGCAGGCGCAGCAGCAGCGGCTGCGCGCTCTTGTCCAGCTGTGGCGCGCCCATGGCTGGGCCAACCTGGCCGGCAGGCCGCTGCTGGAGGTGGGCTGCGGCAGCGGCGGCAACCTGCTCGATCTGATGCGCCTGGGCGCTAGCGCAGCACTGCTCACGGGCATAGAGCTGCTGCCCGAGCGCGCCAGCGCCGCGCGTGCGCTGCTGCCACAGGACGTGACCATCGTGCAGGGCGACGCCTGCGCCGCGCCCGTGCCCGCCGCCAGCCAGCAGGCCGTGCTGGCCTTCACCGTCTTCAGCTCGCTGCTGGACGCCGGCTACCGGCAACAATTTGCACAGACCCTATGGCGCTGGGTGGCACCGGGCGGCGGCGTGCTGGTGTATGACTTCGTCATGAACAACCCGCACAATCCCGATGTGCGCGGCCTGCCGCTGGCCGAGCTGCGCACCCTGTTCCCCAATGCGCAATTGCATTCGCGCAGCCTGACCCTGGCACCGCCGCTCGCCAGGCGGCTGCCGGCGGCGCTGATAGGCGCTGCGGCGCTGCTGCCCCTGCTGCGCACCCACCGCCTGACCTGGGCCGTGAAACCCGACTGACCATGCCCGAAACCACTCCACCCTTCCTGCCCTTTGCCCGCCCCGACATCGGCGACGCCGAGATAGCCGCCGTCACCGAGGCCCTGCGCTCCGGCTGGGTGACCACCGGGCCGAAGACGCGCGCCTTCGAGGAGGCCTTCAGCGCCTACCTGGGCGGGGGCGGCCTGCAGTCCATCGCCGTCAATTCGGCCACGGCCGGCCTGCACCTAGCGCTGGAGGCACTGGGCATAGGCCCGGGCGACGAGGTCATAGCACCCACGCTGACCTTCACCGCCACCGTGGAGGTGGTGCGCTATCTGGGCGCCGACCCGGTGCTGGTGGACGTAGACCCGGTAACGCTGAACATAGCGCCGGAAAAAATCCGCGCCGCCATCACCCCGCGTACCAAGGCCATCCTGCCGGTGCACTACGGGGGCCTGGCCTGCCACATGGACGCCATCCTGGCCATCGCGCGCGAGCATGGCCTGAAGGTGGTGGAGGACGCCGCCCATGCCCTGCCCACCACCTGGCGGGGCCGGCTGGTGGGGCAGCTCGATTCCGACGTGACGGTATTCAGCTTCTACGCCAACAAGACCATGACCACCGGCGAGGGCGGCATGGCCGTGACGCGCAATCCTGCCCTGGCCGAGCGCATGCGCGTGATGCGCCTGCACGGCATCAACCGCGACGCCTTTGACCGCTTCACGTCCAAGACCCCGGCCTGGTACTACGAGGTGGTGGCCCCGGGCTTCAAGTACAACCTGACCGACATCGCCGCCGCCCTGGGCCTGGTGCAGCTGCAGCGCCTGCCGCAGTTTCTGGAAAGGCGCCAGCACCTGGCAGCGCGCTATCAAGCCAAATTAGCCGGCCTGCCCCTGGTGCTGCCGGCCGAGGCGCCGCCGGGCGACGTGCATTCCTGGCATTTGTACGTGCTGCGCCTGGCGCCGGGCGCACGCCTTTCGCGCGACGCGCTGATACAGGCGCTGTCGGAGCGCGGCATAGGCACCAGCGTGCACTATGTGCCGCTGCACCGCCACCCCTACTGGCGCGACCGCTATGGCCTGGCACCCGAGCAGTTCCCGCAAGCCGATGCGGCCTACCAGGCCATGCTCAGCCTGCCGCTGTTCACGGCCATGTCTGATGCCGAGCAGGACCGCGTGATCGCCGCGCTGCACGAGCTGCTGGGCTAGAGCGTGTTATGCACTTTTACGTACCCGCGTTGGCCCCAGCGGCAGGTGATCGCAAGGCGCGGTGCGCCGCCAAGGCCGGCGCCTTGGCAAGCGCTGCAACGCCGCGAGCGCTTGCCGCTGGGGCCAACCCTGCGGGAAAGCTGGGGAAAAGCCCGGCCACGTCGTTGCAGTCCGCTTACGGTATTGATACCGTGGCGCGCCCTGCGCCTAGTTGCCGGGCTTTTCCCCGGCTTTCGCGGGCACGTAAAAGTGCATAACACGCTCTAGATGGCCAAGCGCCTGTTCGACATCCTCTTCGCGGCGCTGGCCCTGCTGCTGCTGTGCCCGCTGCTGCTGGCCGCGGCGCTGTGGGTGCGGCTGGATTCGCCCGGGCCGGTGCTGTTTCGCCAACGGCGCGTGGGCCGTGGCGGCCGGCCGTTCGACATCTACAAGTTCCGCACCATGGTCACGGGCGCCGAGGCCGCGGGCCCGCAGATCACGGTGGGGGCCGACGCGCGCATCACGCGCGCCGGCGCCTGGCTGCGCCACACCAAGGTGGATGAGCTGCCGCAGTTCCTGAACGTGCTGCTGGGCGACATGAGCGTGGTCGGGCCGCGCCCCGAGGTGCCGCGCTACGTGGCGCTGTACCCGCCCGAGCTGTGCGCCCTGGTCTTGAGCGTGCGCCCCGGTATCACCGATCTGGCCTCCATCGCCTATCGCGACGAAAGCAGCTTGCTGGCGCGCAGCAGCGACCCCGAGCGCGCCTACGTGGAGCAGATCCTGCCCGCCAAGCTGGCCTACGCCGAGCAATATGTGGCCACGCGCACTCTGTGGCTGGACTTGCGCATCATCGGCTGGACACTGCTGGCCGTGCTCGGGCGGCCGGTGAACCCAGCCGTGGCCACCCAGCATGCGCGAAAACCCTAAAATCGCCGGTTTGCCCCTATCTGCCCGACGGCACCATGTCTGAACAAAACCACGCCCCCACCCCGCCCCAGGACGAAAACCAGCTCATCGCCGAACGCCGCGAAAAGCTCAAGGCACTGCGCGAGGGCCAGGCCCAGGGCCGTGGCGTGGCCTTTCCCAACGACTTCAAGCCCCGGCACCACGCGGCCAACCTGCAGCAGCAGTACGGTACGCTTGAAGGCGAGGTGCTGGAGGCACAGAACGTCGCCGTGAGCGTGGGCGGCCGCATGATGCTCAAGCGCGTCATGGGCAAGGCCAGCTTTGCCACGCTGCAGGACGGCTCCTTCGGCGACACAGGCGGGCGCATACAGCTGTACGTGACACGCGACGCCATTGGCGAGGAGGCCTACGCCGACTTCAAGCGCTGGGATCTGGGCGACATCGTGGGCGCCGAAGGCACACTCATGAAGACCAAGACCGGCGAGCTGTCGGTCAAGGTCACGCGCCTGCGCCTCTTGACCAAGAGCCTGCGCCCCATGCCCGACAAGTTCCACGGCGTGGCCGACCAGGAGGTCAAGTACCGCCAGCGCTACGTAGACCTGATGACCGACGAGGCCGCGCGCCGCCGCTTCGTGGCGCGCAGCAAGGCCATTGGCGGCATACGCGCGTTCATGATCGAGCATGGCTTCCTGGAGGTGGAGACGCCCATGCTCCACCCCATCCCCGGCGGCGCCAACGCCCGGCCCTTCGTCACGCACCACAACGCGCTGGAGCAGGAGATGTTCCTGCGCATCGCGCCCGAG
>JAFEES010000273.1 GCA_018240995.1 Pseudomonadota bacterium
GCTCATGGCGGGCGCACCATGAAAAAAAACCTCCTGTCCTTGCGGAACAGGAGGTTTTCAGTGTGGTGCCGGAGACATGAATCGAACACGCGACCTTCTCATTACGAATGAGTGGATGAATATATTCGCCCACGTTGATTGATGCTGATAAAATCCATATAAATCAACAATTTAGATGTTTTTTGCTGGATGGGCAAACAGCTAGTGAGTTGATTGAAATTCGGTTCTTTTCGGTAAATCGTCTTACATCCTCCCTTACATCCTGGCCGATGTAAGACCGCAAGGGGCACCTCATGGCAAAGATTGCATTCACTGCTGGCCGGGTATCGGGGTTCAAGTGCCCGCCAGACAAGAAACAGGCTTTCATGTGGGATGCGACCGCGCCGGGGCTGGGGTTGCGTGCTACGCCCGCCGGAAAGCCCGCCTATGTGTTCCAGAGCGTGTATCAAGGCAAAGACATACGCCTGACCATCGGGAGCCCTGCCGCCTGGAGCATTCCCGACGCCCAAGCAAAGGCGCGGGAACTGCAACGCCTGATTGATGAAGGCAAAGACCCCCGAGACCTGAAACGCGATGCCCTGGCCGCCGCCGATGCAAAGAAGGCCGCAGAAGTTGCCCAGGCCACAGCAGCCGCCGCCCAAGCCCTTACCGTGGGCGCAGTCTGGCCGCTGTATCTGGAGAGCGGCAGACCCAAGCGCCGCGATGCGTGGAAGCCCCGCTACCGCGCCGACCTGGAGGCTATGGCCGCCCCAGGAGGCGAAAAGAAAAAGCGAGGGCAGGGCGTGACACGACCGGGGCCGCTGTATCCGCTGCTGGCGCTGCCCCTGGCCGCCATAAATGAGGACACGCTGAAAAGCTGGTACGACCGGGAGGCCGTAGCCGGTAAGCACCAAGCAGCCCGCGCCCTGATGATGTTCCGGGGTTTCCTGCGCTGGTGTGCTGCCCGCCCTGAGTATCGGAACCTGACAGACCGCGATGCAGGCAAGGCCCCGGCCATTTTGGAGGGCCTGCCGCCGAACACGCGCCGCGCTGACGCCCTGGATGCTGCTCAAATTGCAGGCTGGTGGGCTGGCTCCGAGCAACTGAGCAACCGCACCGCAAGCGTGTACCTGCGCGCCCTGCTGCTGACAGGTGCCCGCCGTGAGGAAATGGCAGCCCTGCGCTGGGAGGGGGTCGATTTTCGCTGGCGCAAGCTGACCATTGCCGATAAGGTGGAAATCACCCGCACCATACCCTTGACTCCGTATCTGGCGCAACTGCTGGCGACGCTGCCAAGGGTGGGGCCGCATGTGTTTGCCAGCACGGGCAAGGCAGGGCGCATTACCGACGCCCGAGCATCCCATGCCCAAGTGCAACAGCACGCCCAGGTTGAGCACCTGACGTTTCATGGACTGCGCCGCACCTTCATTCGACAAGCGCGCAACATCGCCCCTGCAGGTGTGCCAGCACAAATTGCAGGGCACGCCCCGAGCGCTGTTGCGGAGGGATACGCCATCTTAAGCATGGATGAATTGCGCCCCCATGCGGAGCGTGTGGAGGCCCATATCCTGAGCCTTGCCGGTGTGAAGTTTGACGCTCAGGCCGAGCCGGGCAAGTTGCGCGTGGTGGTAAAAGCCGCCGCCCTGAATCAATAGAAATATATAAATTTCAATATAATTGAGCCATGAAGCCGATAGAGTTCCGAGGCGCCGCATTGGATGACCTGCGCTGCTTTCCACAAACTGCAATGCGCGAAGCGGGCTACCAACTTGACCGCGTGCAAAACGGCCTAGCGCCCGATGACGCAAAGGCAATGCCGACCATCGGGGCCGGGGTGGTGGAGTTGCGCATTTGGGACGAGGCGGGCACGTTTCGCGTGGTGTATGTGGCGAAGTTGGCCGATGCCGTCTATGTGCTGCACTGCTTTCAGAAAAAGACACAGCAGACCGCCAAGCGAGATATTGAACTGGCCCAGAAGCGATTCAGGGACTTGATGAAGGAGATTCAACCATGACCGACCAACAGCGATTCGCCAGCGTTTGGGACGCCATCGAGGACACGCCTCAAGAGGCCGCAAGTATGCGAGCACGGGCCGCCTTGATGATGAACCTGACCGAAGTTATCCGGAAACAGGGCATGACCCAGGCCCAGGCTGCTGCCCTGTTTGGTGTGACCCAGCCGCGTGTGTCTGACCTGATGCGGGGCAAGGTGAACCTGTTTTCACTCGATACGCTAATTGATATGGCAGCCACAGCGGGCATGGCCCCGACCGTGAAGGTTTCAGCGCCCAAGGCAGCGCCTGCAAAGCGCATCCCGCGAAGAGCACCTGCGCACGCCTGAACCAGTATGAACGGTAAGACTTTGATTCCCGATAGCCTGCTTGCAGCCAGGAGCATAGAGGCCATCGAGGAGTGGGAGATGAATTGGAAGCCGACTACAGGGGCAACTAGACGTGATGAGGTTGTTGCTGTGAACGCGCTGGCAACAGAGCGCTTTGTGCGCCGCAATGTATCGCGGCAAAAGTTTCAGGAATGGCTGCGAGATAACCCGCGCACCTTCACCACCCGCCGCGAACAGGATTGGCTGGCGCAAAAGACAGCAGGGCAAGTGAAGCTGTAAGCATTCGCCCCAGCTATGCCCGCCTCGAAACCGGGCTGAAAACCAGTTCCTCCCACTGGCCCGCTGGGGCACCTATTACTGGGAGCGCATTCGGGAGGATGCAGTGAACCAACGCTTGTACGACTCGGCCACCGCCGAAGCCTTGATGAAGTTCGCTTACCCAGAGTATGGGCAGCAGGACCTCAAGCCCTACGAAATCAAAGAGAACGGGGTGTGCGCCACCGAGGCATTTCGAGACGTGTGCCAGCCTGGAACTGTCTTTAACTGGACGCCTGCCGACGAAATGGGATGGCCTGGCAGCCCCAATCCAGATACAGCACCGTTCCTGCCCATCCCATTCGACGCCGCGCAGCTTGCCGCCGCAATGATCGACGGTGCAGGCCAATCCATCACGCATTCGATGGAGCACCGCCTTGGCTATCCGCTCGACGATGACGCCCTGAACAGGTTTTCAGACCGCATGAGATGGATGCGTGATGCACTTGCCGAAGCCTACCAACTGGCCGCTGCTGCACAATTGGTTGTTGGTGAATTCGATCACAAGTCCGAGGCCCGCGCCTACGCTTTGGCTGGGCAATACGAAGATGCCAACGGCGCGGCCAACGAGCGCGAAGGGGTGTTTGCACCGGACGTTTCTGAAGGTGAACGCCGCATTCGCCGCGAGCGCGCAGCCACTTCTGTTTTGCCTTTGAAAATGGCATTAGACAGTGCGATGGACGCCAACGCCAAAGAGTGGCGGCAGTGGCGCACAGCCATGGTGCATCAACTATTGAGCCCCAAAACGCCTGAACCTGCAGCAGAACCAGCACAACCCCAGGCCGCCGCGCCCGCGCCCGTGGTGGCCGAGATTGTCAGCAGTGCGCCGGGCAATGGCAAGTTGTGGACGCCCGAGAGACTGGCGGATGCAAAGGCATATCGGCAGAAACACGGCACGAAAAAGACCGCTGAACATTTCGGAGTTTCAGAGCAATTGATTCGGCAAAAACTGCCAAGCGAAAAGCCAATCCCGAAGGGATACAGCGCCTTCACGCACCGGCCCAAGTAAGCGCGAGGGGTTGCGGTAGGGGTTGCGCCTGCCGCCTCGAAACCAGCATGCAATATGGGTTTGCGTCCCGCAATGGGGTTGCGCCGTTGACCGCAACAGGGGTTGCGCCCAAATAGTCCAGAACCATGTTTAACGAACCCAGAGGGTTTGCACATGGCCGCTAAGACTATTCAACTCACCCCGCTGGCGCTGGAAACGCGCACTGCACTCCCCACACCAGAGGCCGCAGGGCACCTGAATCGTGCGCAACAAACGCTCCGCATTTGGGCGTGCCGCGAGGATGGCCCCATTCGTCCCATCCGCATCAATGGCCGCTTGGCCTGGCCTGTGTCGGAACTGCGCCGCGTCCTGGG
>JAFEES010000274.1 GCA_018240995.1 Pseudomonadota bacterium
TAGGCGCGGCGGGTATCGGGGGGGGGGGGTGATGCGGCGCAGCGCCTCGTTTTTGCACCCTCACCCCCACCCTCTCCCGCAGGCGGGAGAGGGGGAAACAGCCTGATTAGGCACATGTCTCAGATATGCGGTTGCCAGCCCTCACCCCTCCCCCTCTGGGGGAGTAATACCGGCGCAACCGGTCGCCCTCGCCCCCTTGGGGGAGAGGGAGGGGTGAGGGGGTTCTGCGATATGTACATAGTCAGGAGAAACAGCCACCAAGGCCCATCAAAACAACGCAAGTTGCTATCAAAAAATGTGTGTACACACAAGCCCCGGAGGGTGAGAGAGGGCGGCCGGCAGTGGCTGGCACAATTCCCGGCTTTGGGACTACTTGAGCCAGCAGCCATGTTCACAGGCATCGTCCAGGCCACGGCGGTGATTGCCGCCATCGAGGATCGCGCGGGCCTGCGCACCTTCAGCATCGAGTTTCCGCCCGGCTTCTGCGCCGGCCTGGCGATTGGCGCCAGCGTGGCCACCGATGGCGTGTGCCTGACGGTGACCGAGATCACCTCGCCCACCCAGGCGCGCTTTGACGTGATGCAGCAAAGCCTGGCCATCACCACCCTGGGCCGCTATGCGGTGGGCCAGCGCGTGAACGTGGAGCGCGCCGCCAAGGAGGGCGCCGAAATTGGCGGCCACCCGCTGTCGGGCCATATCGACTGCACCGCCACCCTGGCCGCCACGCGCGTGCTGGAGAACAACCTGGTGTGGCGCGTGGCCGTGCCGCCCGCGTTTGCGCGCTACATCTTCGCCAAGGGCTACATCGCCATCCACGGCGCCAGCCTGACGGTGGCCGAGGTGAACCGCGCCGAGGGCTGGTTCGAGGTCTGGCTGATTCCCGAGACGCGCCGCGCCACGGTGTTCGAGGGCGTGCAGGTGGGCGACCTGCTGAACATCGAGATCGAGCGCGGCACCCAGGTCGTCGTCGATACCGTGCGCGAGGCGGTGCAGGAGAGCCTGGGCCGTCTGACGCCGGTGCTGGAGGCGCTGCTCCACGAAAAGGGCCTGTCGCTGGACGACTACCTGCCGCGCCCGCAGCTGCCGCAGTGACGCCCGCACCGCTGGCCGTGCGCCACCTGCCCGGCCTGCTGGCGGTGCAGCGCGCCTGCTACGGCGCGGCGCTGGTGGAGGGGGCCGAGGTGTTTGCCCGCCGCCTGGCCAGCCCGGCCAATTGCTCTCTGGTGCTGCAGCGGGGCGGGCGCGTCGTCGCCTACCTGGCGGCCTATCGCTCGCTGCTGGGCAAGGTTACGCCGCTGCACGGCGACTTCGAGGCCGTGCCCATGCCGGATACCCTGTACCTGCACGACATGGCGGTGTTGCCCGGTTGCGCCGGCCAGGGGCTGGCCCAGGCCCTGCTGGCCGCGCTGCGCATGCAAGGCGCGGGCCTGCGCCACCAGGCGCTGGTGTCGGTGCAGGGCTCGCAGGGCTACTGGCGGCGCCAGGGCTTTGCCGCGCATGACCTGCCTGACGCCGTGCAACGCGCCCGCCTGGCCGGCTACGGCGCGGACGCGGTGTACATGCTGGCAGCACTATGAATTATGTAGCTGCTGACGTTTGCCACGTTTGCGTGAATAGCCTGTTTGACGATTGTTCTTGAGGCTTTCAGCTGCCTGTAGGCAGGGCTGGTGATAATGCGCGCCATGCCAAACCGCTGGAAACCCAACGTCACCGTGGCCGCCGTCGTCGAGCGCGAGGGGCATTTTCTGTTCATCGAGGAAAACACCGCCGATGGCCTGCGGCTGAACAACCCCGCGGGCCACCTGGATCCGGGCGAATCACCCGTGGATGCCTGCGTGCGCGAGGTGCTGGAGGAGACTGCCTACGACTTCGAGCCCCAGGCCCTGGTGGGCGTGTACCTGAACCGCTTCCGGCGCACGCGTACCGGCGACGACATCACCTACCTGCGCTTCACCTTCACCGGCAGGATTGGCGCGCACCATGCCTGGCGCGCGCTGGACGACGGCATTGTGCGCGCCGTGTGGCTCACGCACGAGGAGCTGCTCAGCTGCCGCGCGCGCCACCGCAGCCCGCTGGTGTTGCAATGCGTGGACGACTACCTGGCCGGCCGCCGTGTGCCGCTGGAGCTGATCCACACCGACGCCAGCGTGCTGCAGGTGCCCGCCCTGCGCGCCACCCTGAAATGAAACGGTTTTTCCTCACCGCCACCGTTGCCATCGTCATCCCCGCGCAGGCGGGGATCCAGTGCCCCCGGCCAAGCCCGCTGGATTCCCGCCTGCGCGGGAATGACGGCGTGGCGCGGGCGGGGCGCCCCGGCTTCATGGGCTGGGGTGGCGTACAGCGCTGAAATGAGGGCGCTGGGATAATCCCTGCCCTATGAAAAAACAGCGTGTCGTGGTGGGCCTGTCGGGCGGCGTGGATTCGGCCGTCACCGCCTATCTTCTCAAGCAGCAGGGCCATGAGGTGGTCGGCATCTTCATGAAGAACTGGGAGGATGACGACGACAGCGAGTACTGCTCGTCCAACATCGACTTCGTGGACGCCGCCGCCGTGGCCGATGTGCTGGGCATAGAGATCGAGCATGTGAACTTCGCCGTCGAGTATCGCGACCGCGTGTTCGCGGAATTCTTGCGCGAGTACCAGGCCGGGCGCACGCCCAACCCTGACGTGTTGTGCAACGCCGAGATCAAGTTCAAGGCCTTCCTGGATCACGCTTTTGCACTGGGCGCCGAAAAAATCGCCACCGGCCACTACGCGCGCGTGCGCCAGAACCCGGCCACGGGGCTTTATGAGCTGCTCAAGGGACTCGATCCATCCAAGGATCAGAGCTACTTCCTGCACCGGCTGAACCAGGCGCAGCTGTCCAAGACGCTGTTCCCGGTGGGCGAGCTGCACAAGAGCGAGGTGCGCCGCATCGCCGCCGAGATCGGCCTGCCCAACGCCAGGAAGAAGGACTCGACCGGCATCTGCTTCATCGGCGAGCGGCCGTTCCGCGAATTCTTGAACCGCTACATCAGCCACGCGCCCGGCCCCATCGTGGACGAGCGCAATCGCCGGCTGGGCCGCCATGTGGGCCTGAGCTTCTACACCCTGGGCCAGCGCCAGGGGCTGGGCATTGGCGGCGTGAAGGAAAAGGGTGCGCAGCGTGGCGCGGGCGACCACGCGCCGTGGTTCGTGGCGCGCAAGGAGCTCGATACCAACACCCTGCGCGTGGTGCAGGGCCATGACCATCCCTGGCTGCTGTCGCATGGCCTGGCCGCGCAGGACGCCAGCTGGATCGCCGGCCGCCCGCCCGCCCCGGGTGAATGCGCGGCCAAGACGCGCTACCGCCAGCAAGATGCCGCCTGCACCGTGCTGGCGGCGCAGGGCGATACCTTCCGCCTGCGCTTTCCCGAGGCGCAATGGGCCGTGACGCCGGGGCAGTCGGCGGTGCTCTACGACGGCGCGATCTGCCTGGGCGGTGGCGTGATCACCACGATCCTGGACTGAGCCCATGTAGGTGCTTACCCGGGGTGCCGTGATCGCGCGCCCAGGCGTAGTCTGCGGCGTGAAAAGGTTTCAGCGGCTGCTTCATGATTTTTCACGCCGTACCCGCCGGCGGCTTTCTACATTCTCACCCGCGCCGTACCCGGCCGCAGGCCAGGGGTGCACGACGGGTTTGGCGGCGTTTTTATTTCAATACAACAAACAGGAGCGCAGGCGCATGGTCTGGCAACAAATCTACGACCCACTGGGCAATATGGTCATCTCCACCGCACTGGCCGCCATTCCGGTGGTGGTCATGCTGGCGGCCTTGGGCTTTTTCCACATCAAGGCGCATATCGCCGCCGGCATGGGCCTGGTGGCGGCGCTGCTGGTGGCCGTCTTCGTCTACGGCATGCCGGCCGACATGGCCGGGCGCGCGGCCATGCTGGGCGGCTTCACGGGGCTGCTGCCCATCGGCTGGATCGTGCTCAACATCATCTTCCTGCACCAGCTGACCG
>JAFEES010000275.1 GCA_018240995.1 Pseudomonadota bacterium
TGGCGAAGCAAAAGAAAGTGAGTGCGCCGCCGGGCGCATATCCCGGCCAGCCACACCAAATAGAAGAGCTACCCACGCCCAATCAACAAGCCAAGTAGCTGAAATTAATTGGAATCTGACCCCCAATAACGCAATCAACAAGCCAAGTAGCTGAAATTAATTGGAATCTGACCCCCAATAACGATAATTGGAATCTGACCCCAATAATTACGGACGGCATCGGCCGCCAACTGAAGAGTATTGCGGCCGGGCCGATGGCTCAATGCCCGCGCATCTTGGTGCGCAGCCGTGCGATGGCTTGGCTGTGCAGCTGGCACACGCGCGACTCGGTCACGCCCAGGACGGCGGCGATTTCCTTGAGGTTCATGTCGTGCTCGTAGTACATGCCCATGATGTGCTGCTCGCGCTCGGGCAGCAGCTTGATGGCCTGTACCAGCGAGGCGCGCAGGCGCTGGTCGCGCAGCACGGACATGGGGTCGGCGCCCTCGTCGGCCACATGGCGATCCAGGAAGCCTTCCTCGCCCTCGTCGCTGCCGCTCATGTCCTCCAGGTACACCAGCTGCGTGCCGCGCACCTTGCCCAGCAGGGACTGGTAGTCGTCGAGTTTCATGCCCAGCTCGGCGGCGATTTCCGATTCCAGGGGGCTGCGGCCCAGGCGCTGCTCGACGCGGTGCATGGCCTGCTCGATGTCCTTTTGGCTCTTGCGCGCACCGCGGCTCATCCAGTCGCCCTCGCGCAACTCATCGAGCATGGCGCCACGTATGCGCTGGCTGGCAAAGGTCTCGAACTGCACGCCCTGCGCCACCTCGTAGCGCGACAACGCGTCGTTCAGGCCTATCAGGCCCACCTGGATCAGGTCGTCCAGCTCCACGTTGGGTGGCAGCTTGGCGATCATGTGGTGGGCAATGCGCCGCACCAGGGGCATATGCTGGTGGAACAGCGCGTCGCGGTTGAGCTGGCCTTTGGCGGTGTACATCGGGTCAATGGCTCCGATCCAGGTGCGTGGTGAGGGCGCATATGCCCTGGGCCGCCGGCAGCGGCAGGGGCGCCTCCAGGGTGCTGGCATTTTCCAGCAGCTGCAGGGCCAGGCGCTGGATGTCCTGCGCGCGCGCCGCCGCCACCTGGGTGGTGTGGATCTGCTGCCCCAGGTGCCTGTGGGCGCTGCGCTGCAGCGTGGCCAGGGCCTCGGCGGTCTGGCGCGGCTGCAATTGGACATGCGGCGGCACGATGGCGGCGACCGTGCAGCGCACCCCGGCGTGCAGCGCCAGGTGCTTGATCTGGCGGTAGCTGCGCACCATGCCCTGTGCGCCCGGGCCGGTCATCACCAGCGGGGTGCTGGCGCTGCCATGCAGCAGCGGCGCCAGCTGTTCGGGCGGCGCGTACAGCACCACGGCGGCATAGGCGCGCAGCAGCGGCTGCAGGCGCTGCAGGGCGCCGCCATGGCCCAGCGCGGCCTGCCCGGCCAACGCGGCCAGGCCGCGCGCGGCGGGCAGCACGGCCAGGGCCGTGCCGGCGGCGGCGCTGTCCAAGGCCTCGGCGCCGGGCCAGGGGCGCGTGCCCAGCAGCTGTGCCAGGCCCGGGCTGTGGTGGCTTTCCAGGGCCGTGCCGTCCAGCACCACGACGGGATAGCCCAGGCGCTGCAGGTGCGAGCACAGCTGCCACAGCATCTCCAGCCAGGGGCCGTCGCCGGCCTGGCTGACCACCGGCAGCAGGCGCAGCTCGCGCTGCGGCGTGATGCTGTGCAGGCCCATGGCCTGGTGTATGGCGCTGTCAAGCAACATGGGCCAGTCCTTCGCTTTGAGCCGCATCGCTGGCCGGCGAGAAGAAGAAATTCAGCTCGCCGACCTTGGGGTCGAAGGCCGAGCTGACCTTGCTGCGCATGGATGCGGCGACCAGCCTGTGCGCGTCGGCCGCCTCCCAGTCCTCGGGCACGCGCTGGCCGTTGGTCACGCCGCGCAGCTCCAGTTGGTGGCGGATCAGCGCGTCCAGCGCCGGGCCCAGCTTCACGGCCTCGTCCACCTTGGACAGGATGGCCTGCTGCGCGCCGCTGGTCTTGAAGGCGGTGAGCACGTCGTCCAGCGTGTCGCCGTGGCTGCTGGCGTTGAGCACCAGCAGGCGCTGCACCTCGGGCAGATCCAGCACGTCCAGCAGCTCGCGCTTGCGCGGGTCGCGCGGCGCGACGCCGGTGGTGTCGATGAGCACCATTTTCTTGCCCGCCAGCAGGCCCAGCAGATCCTGCAGCGCGGCGCGGTCATGCGCCAGGTGCGCCACCACGCCCAGCATGCGGCCGTAGCTGCGCAGCTGCTCGTGCGCGCCGACGCGGTAGGTGTCCAGCGTGATCAGGCCGACGCTGCCCGGGCCGTGGATGCGCGCGCAGTGCGCCGCCAGCTTGGCCGCGGTGGTGGTCTTGCCGACACCGGTGGCGCCGACCATGGCGTAGATGCCGCCCTGCTCGTACAGCGGCTGGGTCTGGGCGTCGGTGCGCAGGTTGCGCTCCAGCACCTCCATGAGCCAGCGCACGGCCTCCGGTGCCTCGATCTGCTCGGGCAGGTGCTCCAGCACGGCGCGTGACAGTGCCGGCGAGTAGCCGGCGCGGATGAGCTTCAGCATGAGCTGCGTCTGTATCGGGTTCTGCCGTGCCTGGCCCAGCCAGGTCAGGGTGTTGAAGCGATCCTCGATCAGGTCGCGCATGGATTGCAGCTCCTTCATCAGCTGCTGCTGGCCGGCGCCGGCCGCCAGCGTGGGGGCGGCCTCGGCGCGGCGCGGCGTGAGCTGCTCGGCGCCCAGGGCGGCATGCATGGTGCGCAGCGGGTTGTGGCGCACCACGGGCATGGCCGCGGGCTGGGCGGCTGGCGCCTGCGGCGCGGCTTCGGCGCGGACTTCGAATGCCCGGTTCGGGGCGGGGTTCAGCGGGCGCTCGAACTGCGTCTCTGGCAGGCCGCGCTCCAGCGCGGCGCGCTCATTCAGGGGCGTGGTGCCGCCCGTGCCCTGCAGTGCCTCGTGGCGGCGGCGCAGCATGCGCTCGCGCACATAGTCCTGGAACGACAGCGTGCTCATGGCCAGCTGCTCGGTGTCCTTGGCCACCGTGCCGCGTGCCGGGGCGGCGCTGGGGGTGGCGGCGGGGCGGGGCTGGTCCTGCAGCCGGCGGCCGGGCTTGCTTGCGGCCAGGTCGTCGGCACGCTCCTGCAGGCGGCTGGCGGGCGCGGCCTCGGCGTCGCCCTGCAGGCTGGACGAGAGCGTCTCCTCGGCCGTGGCCATGACCTCCACGCCCTCGGCCGTGGGGCGGTTGGACAGGATCAGCGTGCCGTCGCCGAAGGCCATGCGCGCCTTGGCCAGGGCCTCGCGGGCGGTGGGGGCGGTAAAGCGTTTGATGTTCATGACGATGCGCCTTGGAGAATGGGGCCGATGCGGATGGTGTGGGTTTCAGGAATCTCGCTGTGCGCCAGCACCTGCAGGCGTGGCGCCACGCGGCGCACCAGGCGCGCGATGGGGCCGCGAATGGCGTCGGGCACCAGCAGGCAGGCGGGCATGCCCAGCTCCTCCTGCTTCAGTGCCACCTCGGCCGCCTTGTGCGTCAGCAGGTCGGCCACGCCGGGGTCGAGCGCCGCGCCGCTGGTGTTGGCGAGGGCCTGCACCAGCAGGCGCTCCAGGCCCGGCTCGATGGCGATCACGCTGAGCTCGCGCGTCGGGCCGTAGATCTGCTGCACGATGGCCGGTGCCAGCGCGATGCGCACGCGCCGTGCCAGCTCGGCCGGGTCGGTGATGCTGCCGGCATGCTCGGCCAGGGTTTCGATGATGGTGCGGATGTCGCGGATATGCACGGACTCTTCCAGCAAGAGCTGCAGCACTTTCTGGAACGTCGTGATCGAGACCATCTTGGGAACCACTTCTTCTATGAGCTTGGGGGCCAGCTTGGCCACATGCTCCACGAGCTGCTGCACCTCGGTGCGACTCAGGAGT
>JAFEES010000276.1 GCA_018240995.1 Pseudomonadota bacterium
TGCCCTATGTGGCCACCATCGTGGTGCTGGTGTAGATCTCGGTGGTCGCCGTATCATTAAAAACCTCCTCGTGCGCCACCTCCTTCAGCACGGATTTCAGCCGCTCCTCGAACTCGCCGCGGTACTTGGCGCCGGCCAGCAGGCCGGCCATGTCCAGCACCAGCACGCGCTTGTTCTTCAGCGACTCGGGCACCTCGCCCTCGACGATGCGCTGGGCCAGCCCTTCGACGATGGCGGTCTTGCCCACGCCAGGCTCGCCGATCAGCACCGGGTTGTTCTTGCTGCGCCGCTGCAGCACCTGGATGGCGCGGCGAATCTCGTCGTCGCGCCCGATCACGGGGTCGAGCTTGCCCAGGCGGGCGCGCTCGGTCAGATCCAGGCAGTATTTCTTCAGTGCCTCGCGCTGGCCCTCGGCCTCGGCGCTGTCCACCTTCTGGCCACCGCGCACGGCCTCTATCGCCGCCTCCAGGCTCTTGCGGGACAGGCCGTTGTCACGGGCCAGCTGCGCGGCCTCGCCCTTGCTGTCGATAAGCGCCAGCAAAAACAGCTCGCTGGCGATGAACTGGTCGCCGCGCTGTATGGCTTCTTTCTCGGTGGCCTGCAGCACGCGGCCTAGTTCCGGGCTGCCCTGCACCTGATCCTGGCCATGCACCTGGGGCAGGCGTTTGACCGCGGCCTCGGCCGCCTTCAGCAGGCCAGGCACGTTGGCGCCGGCACGCTCCAGCAGCGCGCGCGGGCCCTCGTCCTGGCGCAGCATGGCGACCAGCATGTGCACCGGTTCGATATAGGCGTTGTCATGCCCCAGCGCGATGGACTGGGCATCGGACAGGGCTTCCTGGAACTTGGTCGTGAATTTGTCGAGACGCATGTGAAAAACCTCCAACTGCCTGCTAACTAGGGCTTGCACGGCCCGATTTCAAGCCACCGTGCCATGAAAGTCATTCAAATTGCGCTGGCGCGGCAATTCCCCAACGCGCCAGCGCGGCGTCGTCGGCCACGCGCGCGTCCACCCAGCGCGCGCCATTCGGGGTCTGCTCCTTCTTCCAGAACGGCGCCTGGGTCTTGAGGTAGTCCATGAGGAATTCGCAGGCCTGGAAGCTCTCGCCGCGGTGCGCGCTGGTCACGGCCACGAGCACGATCTGGTCTAACGGCGCCAGCAGGCCCACGCGATGGATCACGCGCACGCCGTACAGATCAAAGCGCGCCAGAGCCGCGGCGATCATGGCCTCGATCGACCTTTCCGTCATGCCGGGGTAATGCTCCAGCTCCATGGTGGCCACATGCTCACCATCGTTGCGATCGCGCACCGTGCCCACGAAGCAGCACACGGCGCCCACGCGCGCATCCTGGGCGCGCAGTCGCTCGAGCTCGGCAGAAACGTCGAAGTCCTGGGTCTGGATGGAAACGCGGTTCATGGTCTGAGGCGGCAAAATTGGCACTTTAACGCCCACCGCCTACCCCATGGCCCTGCAAACCATCAATACGCCCGAGTACACGCTCTACCCCTCGCCGCGCAACGAGCACCGCGTGGTGTTCGAGCACCAGACCTTCGTGCCCCAGCCCTACGCGCTGATCGACCTGCCGAGCTTCGAGCTGGCCGGTCGCCACAGCCTGTTTTCCGCCCACCGGCGCGCCGACAACAAGATGGGGCAGCTGGTGACCTTCGAACTGGAGAGCGACCAGCAGCGCTTCGAGCGCCTGTTCGTGCCCGACTGAACTGCGCCGATCTTGACCATCATCAAGACGAGAAAATCCATTACTTAGAGCACGGTATTTCTTGACCTGAAGCAAACACAAACCCTTGTTGTTGCGTTGCAATATAAGCACCTACTCAACTACAACGGGAACCCGCCATGCAACTGCTCAAGCAACTCTTCACCACCGAGGTGGGCCTGTTCAGCGCCGTGGGCATAGGCTTCATGCTGGGCATGCTGGTGTTTTTTGTCTGGCTGTTCACGCGCAACGACGCACCGCCCGCCGACCAAAAGCAGCCCTGAACCGGGCCGGCCCTCGGGCTCTGCGCCCATGCTTTTGCCGACAATGCCGGCCATGCATGACGATAACCAGATCCTGATCCCGCCCTCCTTCATTGCCCTGCACAGCGACACGCGCCAGCGCCTGCGGCTGCCGGTGGCCGAGCTGCGCGCACGCTACGAGCTGTGCGAAGACCTGGCCCAGCACCTGGTGGAGCAGGCGCAGCAGCTGTACCACGGCCCCTGCCCCTGCGAGGCCGAGGTCTTGCGGCGCATGCATGCGGGCCTGGCCGGCGCCGATTCGGGCCTGGCCGCCCCCGAGGCGGGCTGGGTGGTGCAGCGCCTGGCGGAACTGCTGCAGTGGCCCTGCCCCCTGCTGACGGGCTGAGCGTCAGGCCAGGGTGAGCGTGTCGAAGGCCACGATGTTGCGCCCGTCCTTGCTGAACTCCACGCCGACCAGGTGCACCGGCCCATCGGCACGGTATTTCTCGGCATAGCCCCTGTCCTGCAGCTGCTGCAGCGCCTTGCCCTGGGGCGCCAGCTCCACCACCTTGAATTCGAACAGATAGGTGTGGCCCTCGAAGCGCAGCGCCATGTCGATGCGGCCCTTGTTGGTGGCATCTTCCACCACGGTGTCCAGCCCCAGGGCGGCAAAGTGGCTGTAGAAGATGCTGGCGTAAAAGCCTTCGTACTGGGCAATCGGGTTGCTGCGGTACCAGTCGTGCGGGATGCTGGCAAAAAAGGCGTGGAACAAGTCACGCATGCCCGCCACGTCACGCGCCTGCAGCAGCTCGATCAGGCGCAGGCGTTGCTGGAAGGCGACCGAGGCATCCAGCCCCATGCCGGGCAGCAGGCTGGCGTTCAGCGCCGACTGCACCTCCAGGTTCGGGTAGCCCAGGGTGTAGACCCATTGGCCCAGGATGGGCTGGCGCACCTCGTGCAGCGTCAGGTAGCCGGTCTGGAACAGCAGCGCCTCGTTTGCGATGCGGTCCACGTCGAAGGTGGACAGTAGCTGCTCGCCCGCATGCAGGCGCGCCAGGTCGGGCGTGAAGAAGCCGCGCTGGGTCAGCAGCTTGACCAGGAACGTTGGCGTGCCGGTTTCGAACCACCAGGGGCGGAACAGGCGCTGATCAAACAGCAACAGTAGGTCAAACGGGTTGTAGACGGCCTCGCCCTGCCAGTTGTAGCCGTTGTACCAACGGCGGATTTCCTCACGATCAAGCCCCGGCAGTTCGGCGGCGAAAACCGTATCCACGTCCTGATCGGTGTAGCCGCAAATGGCGCTGTAGCGTGCATCCACCGTGATGTCCTGCAGGTTGTTCAGGCCCGAGAACAAATTCACCTTGCTGAACTTGGACACCCCCGTCAAAAACGCGAAGCGGACATGCGCATCGCTGTCCTTGATGACCGAATAAAAATCCTTCAGCACCTCGCGGATCTCAAGGGCTTTTTCCTTGTCCTCTATGCGATCCAGGATGGGTTTGTCGTATTCGTCGATCAGCACCACCACGCGCTGGCCCACCTGCTCGGCCAAACGCATGATCAAGCGCTTGAAGCGGCTGCGCGCGTCGGGGTATTCGGCGGGCAGTTGGTGGCGCTGCTCCAGGGTGCCGAGCTGCTCGTCCAGGCTGGCCCGCAGGTCGTCGGCCGAGCCCAGCACCCCGCCACCAAAACTGAAACGCAGCACCGGATACTTGCGCGACCAGTCCCAGTGCCGCTCGGCGTACAGCCCCTTGAACAGCGCCTTGTTGCCCTCGAACAACTCCTTGAGCGTGTCCAGGAACAGGCTCTTGCCAAAGCGGCGCGGGCGCGAGAGGAAGAAATGCGAGCCCTGGGCGATCAACTGCAGCGCCACCCGCGTCTTGTCCACGTAGTAGAACGCATCGTTCTCGCGGATCTTGGCGAAGGTCTGGACGCCAATGGGCAGCTGCTTGCGGGTCATGCGGGTCATTCTAGGCCGCCCC
>JAFEES010000277.1 GCA_018240995.1 Pseudomonadota bacterium
CTACGCCTCGCCGGTGCTGCTCGGCGACCTGAACCAGAAAAAGTACGAGAACCTGGTAGTCGTCAGCCCCGACGTGGGCGGCGTGGTGCGCGCGCGTGCACTGGCCAAGCAGCTGGGCTGCGACCTGGCCATCATCGACAAGCGCCGCCCCAAGGCCAACGTATCCGAGGTGATGCACGTCATCGGCGACATCGACGGCCGCAACTGCGTGATCATGGACGACATGATCGACACCGCCGGCACCCTGGTCAAAGCCGCCGAGGTGCTCAAGGAGCGCGGCGCGAAGAACGTCTACGCCTATTGCACGCACCCCATCTTCTCCGGCCCCGCCATAGAGCGCATAACCAATGGCGCGGCGCTGGACGAGGTGGTCGTCACCAACACCATCCCCTTGAGCGACAACGCCAAGGGCTGCAGCAAGATTCGCCAGCTCTCCGTGGCCCCGCTGATCGCCGAGACGATACAGCGCATCTCCACGGGCGAGTCGGTATCGAGCCTGTTCTCGGACTAAACACCGCGAACATCACGCAGGCCGCATGCCCGTCGGGCATGGGGTCTTTTTCAACAGTGGGCCAGCTGGTCGCGGCCGGCCCCATCAGGAGTTTTCATCATGCAATTCGTCGCTTTTGAGCGCGCCAAGCAAGGTACGGGTGCGAGCCGCCGTCTGCGCATTTCGGGCAAGGCCCCCGGCATCGTCTATGGCGGTGCCGCCGAGCCCCAGATGATCGAGCTCGATCACAACGCCCTGTGGCACGCCCTGAAGAAGGAAGCCTTCCACTCCAGCATCCTGGACATGGAACTGAACGGCCAGGTCAGCAAGGTGCTGCTGCGCGACGTGCAATACCACCCCTTCAAGCAGATGGTGCTGCACGTTGACTTCCAGCGCGTGGACGACAAGACCCGCGTGCACCTGAAGGTGCCGCTGCACTACGAAGGCCTGGAAGGCTCGCAGGCCGTGAAGGTCGAAGGCTGCACCGTCACCCAGTTGATCCACGAAGTGGACGTGATGTGCATGCCGTCCCAGCTGCCCGAGTTCATCACCGTGGACCTGAGCGGCCTGACCTCCAAGTCCACGCTGGGCGTGCAGTCGCTGAAGATCCCGGCCGGCGTGCAGCTGGTGGTGCGCGGCTCCAACAAGAACCCCGCCCTGGTGTCCATCAAGCTGCCCGAAGTGGTGCTCGACGCCGCCGCGGCTCCCGCTCCCGCGGCCGCCCCCGCCAAGAAGGGCAAGAAGTAAGCAGTACTGCTTGCATGCCGCCTCGCAAGAGGTGGCAGCCCGAGGCAACGGCCCACATCGCGTGGGCCGTTGGCATTTCTGGGCACCGGATAATCACCGCCATGATCAAACTGTTTGTGGGCCTGGGCAATCCCGGCCCGGAATACGAGGCCACGCGCCACAACGCCGGCTTTTGGTGGATAGACGAGCTGGCGCGCGAGCTTAAAGTGACGCTGGTGCCAGAGCGCGCCTACCACGGCCTGATGGCACGCACCAGCATTGCCGGCCACAGCGTCTGGCTGCTGCAGCCGCAGACCTTCATGAACCTGTCGGGCAAGTCGGTGGCCGCGCTGGCGCGGTTTTTCAAGATCCAGCCCGAGGAGATCCTCGTCGTCCACGACGAGCTGGACTTGTCGCCCGGCCAGGCCAAGCTCAAGCGCGGCGGCAGCCACGCCGGCCACAACGGCCTGCGCGACATCCACGCCCAGCTGGGCAGCAGCGACTACTGGCGCCTGCGCATCGGCATAGGCCACCCGGGCGTCAAGGGCGAGGTGATCCACTGGGTGCTGAAAAAGCCCGCGCCCGATCAGCGCCAGCTGATAGCGGACAGCATCGCCCATTCGCTCAAGGCCTACCCGGCCATGCTGGCCGGCGACATGGACAAGGCCACGCTGCTGGTGCACACCACCAAGCCGCCACGCCCCAAGCCACCCAGGCCAGCGGCCGCGCAGGATGGCGCCGTTTAACTATTATTTTGATAGTAATTGGCGCCTTATAGATAAGCGCTGCAGTCCTGAAAAGCACCAAAATCCGTCCCCATGGCCTGGTTTGTTCTGCAACGCCTGTTCACCCTGGTCGCCACGCTGTTCGGCGCCTCGGTGGTGGTCTTCGTGCTGCTGGAGGTACTGCCCGGCAACGCCGCCCAGGTGCTGCTGGGCCCCGACGCCGCGCCCGATGCCGTGGCGGCCCTCGCCTCGCGGCTGGGCCTGGACCAGCCGGCCCTGGCGCGCTACGGGCATAGGCTGGCGGGCCTGGCGACGGGCGACCTGGGCGACAGCCACGCCTACGGCGCCCCGGTGCTGCAGCTGATCGCCGAGCGCCTGGCACTCACCGTGCCGCTGGCCCTGCTGGCCATGGCCATCACCTGCGCACTGGCGCTGGCCGCCGGCGTGTATGCGGCGGCGCGCCACAACCGCCTGGGCGACTGGGGCGTGATGGGCCTGGCGCAGATCGGCATCGCCATTCCCAACTTCTGGTTCGCCATCCTGCTCATCTTGCTGTTTTCGGTGAAGCTGCAATGGTTCTCGGCCGGCGGCTTTCCGGGCTGGCGCGAGGCAGATGGCGGCGGCATCCTGCCCGCCCTCCAGGCCCTGCTGCTGCCGGCCGTGGCGCTGGCGGTGGTGCAGGCGGCCATCCTGGCACGCATCACGCGCTCGGCCGTGCTCGACGTGCTGCGCGAGGACTTCGTGCGCACCGCGCGCGCCAAGGGCCTCTCGCGCCGCGCGGCCCTGTGGCGCCATGTGCTGCGCAACGCCATGATTCCCGTGGTCACGGTGATGGGCCTGCAGTTCGCCAACCTGCTGGCCGGCACCATCGTGGTGGAAAACGTGTTCTACCTGCCCGGCCTGGGGCGGCTCATCTTCCAGGCCATCGCCAACCGCGACCTGGTGGTGGTGCGCAACTGCGTGATGCTGTTGGCGGCCATGGTGGTGCTGGTGAACTTCATCGTCGATCTGCTGTACGCGGTCATTGACCCGCGCGTGAAGGTGAGCGGCCTGTGAGCGGCGCCACGCCAGGCTTTTGGCGGCGCGCGCTGCGCCAGCGCAGCCTTGTCATCGGCTTGCTGCTTACCGCGTTGCTGCTGGCCACGGCCGCCCTGTCGCTGGTCTGGACGCCCTGGCCGCCCTACGACATGGCCATGGACGCGACGCTGCACCCGCCCAGCGCGGCGCATTGGCTGGGCACGGACGCCTATGGCCGCGATGTGGCCTCATTGCTGCTGGTGGGCGCACGCAGCTCCATCCTGGTGGGCGTAATCGCCGTCGGCATAGGCCTGTCCCTGGGCGCGGCGCTGGGCCTGCTGGCCGCCGCCCGCGGCGGCTGGGTGGAAGAAGCCATCATGCGCCTGGCGGACTTCACCTTCGCCTTTCCGGCGCTGCTGCTGGCCATCATGCTCACGGCCGTGTTCGGCCCCGGCATCGTCAACGCCATCATCGCCATCGGCATCTTCTACATCCCCACGTTCGCGCGCGTCACGCGCGCCTCGGCCCGGGCCGTGTGGGCGCGCGACTACATACTGGCCGCGCGCGCCTGCGGCAAGGGGCCCGGGCGCATCACCGTCGAGCATGTGCTGCCCAACATCGCCTCGGTGCTGATCGTGCAGGCCACCATCCAGTTTGCGCTGGCAATACTGGCCGAGGCCGCCCTGTCCTACCTGGGCCTGGGCACGCAGCCGCCGCAACCGTCCTGGGGGCGCATGCTGGCTGAGGCCCAGACGCTAATGTTTCAGGCGCCGCTGCTGGCCGTGTGGCCGGGCCTGGCGATTGCGCTGGCGGTGCTGGGCCTGAACCTGCTAGGCGACGGCCTGCGCGACCTGCTCGACCCGCGCCTGGCGCGCCAGAGATGAAACTGTTTTTTCTCACCCCAACCCTTGTCGTCGTCATCCCCGCGCAGGCGGGGATCCAGTGCCCCCCGCCAACGCTCCTGGATTC
>JAFEES010000278.1 GCA_018240995.1 Pseudomonadota bacterium
CGGCCACGGCGCCGGCGTCCTGAATGCGCTCCTGCACGGCCTTGGCCGAGAAGCCGCCGAACACCACGCTGTGCGTGGCGCCGATGCGCGCGCAGGCCTGCATGGCCACGATGCCCTCGATGGTCATGGGCATGTAGATCAGCACGCGGTCGCCCTTTTGCACGCCGCGCGCCTTGAGGGCGTTGGCGAACTGGCTCACGCGTGCCAGCAGCTCCTTGTAGGTGACCTTGGTGACCTCACCGCCGTCGGCCTCGAAGATGATGGCGGTCTTGTTCTCGACCGGCGTCCCCATGTGCTTGTCCAGGCAGTTGGCGCTGGCGTTCAGCTCGCCGTCGGCAAACCACTTGTAGAACGGTGCATTCGACTCGTCCAGGGTTTGCGTGAAAGGCTTGGTCCAGTTGATGTTCTCGCGCGCCAGACGGGCCCAGAAGCCCTCGAAATCCTTGTTCGCCTCGGCGCACAGGGCTTCGTAGCCGGCCATGCCGGAGATGCGGGCGGCCTTCACCAGCGCCTCTGGCGGGGGGAAGACACGGTTTTCAACCAAAACAGACTGGATGGCGGAAGAGGAATCGCTCATGTGGGTTGTCTCCAAGTGACTGAAAAAATCCGGGCGTACTTTCGTGCCTGCTACTTACAAGCCACTGACGCGGCAGACGGCTGCAAACCAGGCAAAAAGCAGCGCTCGCGCGAATAGCATGCTTTGAAAAACTTGTGTTTTGACTTGAAAGCCCTGCATTCATATACTTTTTACATGTTTCACCACCTGCCACGCAGGTTGCCCGCTCCTATCCCTGATGACCTGGAGTGGGTTTTTCGGCAGGTTGGCACGGCTTGCAGCAGCAATGCCATTGCCGCCTCCACGGCCGCCAGGTTGCGGCCGTGATGCCTTTCAGGCTCTTGCGCACCACCCCAGGTGCCATGCGAGCCGCTTTCAGTCACTTGCGTTGAACGTCCCGGCCGCCTGAGTGCCAGGCGCAGCCATTGGCGGCGCATGCCTGGCAGCACGTCAGGCCGCCGTCGGACGGCGTCAACCCGCTTTCTCTACACAGGAGGGTCATGATGGCCAAGCAAATCATCATCGACCAGGTTTTCAAGGTCTTCGGGGACGCGCCCGAACAGGCCATGGATCTGGTACGCCAGGGCCTGGGCAAACAGGACATACTGGCCCGCACGGGCCATTCGATCGGCGTGTTCGACGCCAGCTTCACGATCGAGCCCGGCGAGATTTTCGTCGTCATGGGCCTGTCGGGCTCGGGCAAATCCACGCTGGTGCGCATGCTCAACCGGCTCATCGAGCCCACGGCGGGCCGCATCCTGGTCGATGGCCAGGACATCCATGCGCTGACCGACAAGGCCCTGCGCCAGTGGCGACGCAAGGACATCTCGATGGTGTTCCAGTCGTTTGCGCTGATGCCGCACATGACGGTGCTGGACAACACCGCCTTCGGCCTGGAGCTGGCCGGCACGCCCAAGGCCGAACGCCAGCAAATGGCGCAGCAGGCGCTGGAGCAGGTGGGCCTGGCCGAATGGGGCGCGAGCTACCCGGACGAGCTCTCCGGCGGCATGCAGCAGCGCGTGGGCCTGGCGCGCGCGCTGGCGGCCGACCCGGCCATCCTGCTGATGGACGAGGCCTTCTCGGCACTCGACCCCATCATCCGCACCGAGATGCAGTCCGAGCTCCTGCGCCTGCAGCAGCTCAAGCGGCGCACCATCGTCTTCATCTCGCACGACCTGGACGAGGCCATGCGCATTGGCGACCGCATCGCCATCATGAAGGACGGCCAGGTGGTGCAGGTGGGCACGCCCGACGAGATCTTGCGCAAGCCGGCCAACGGCTATGTGCGCGACTTCGTGCGCGGGGTGGATGCGGCGGCGGTGTTCAAGGCCGGCGACATTGCGCGCCAGGCCTTCACCGTGACATCGGCGCGCGAGGACCGCGGCAGCCGCGCCACGCTGCGCCTGCTGGAAGATTCAGACCGCGACCACGCCTACGTGCTGACCAGCCGCAAGCAATACCTGGGGGTCGTCAGCACGCAGTCGCTGCGCGACGCCCTGCACGGCCACCACGGGCCGCTGGGGCTGCGGCACGCCTTTCTGCCGGACATCCCCCAGCTTGCCGCCGACACCCCGGTGGCGGAGCTGTACGGCCCCATGGGCAGCGCCCCCTGCCCGCTGCCCGTGGTGGCCGAGGACGGACGCTTCCTGGGCGTGGTCAGCCGCACCACGCTGATGAAGTTTCTGGACCGCGACACGCCGCCCGTGCCGCCGCCCCAGGCCGAACGCGCGCCCGTCGCGCTGAACCCGCAGTTTCCCGATGGCACGGCCAACCCCGTCGCCCCAGCGGCCTGACAGCCGACACCCGTACCTGACGCCTGACACCTGATACCTGGCCCATAAGAACCAGCCTATGAACGACAACCAGCAAAACCCCACATTCACCACCACCCCGCCCCAGGACGACCCCTGGGCCGCAAGTACGGCCCCGGCCGACACCGCCACCGCCACCGACCCCTGGAGCACGGGCACCGGCGATGCCGCCAGCGGGGCCACCGGCGCCAGCGACTGGCTGTCGGGCGCCGCACCCGCGCCCGCGCCAGCCGGCGGCGATGAGGCCGACACCGGCCTGGCCGCGCTGTGGCAGCAGCTCAACGGCGACGGCCTGCCCGTGCAGGGCTGGATCAACGACGGCCTGGCCTGGCTGGTGGAGCACTTTCGCCCCTTCTTCCAGACCGTGCGCGCGCCCATCGACGCCACGCTCAGCGGCATCACCGACGCGCTGCTGGCCCTGCCCTGGCCGGTGATGGTGCTCCTCATCACGCTGCTGGCCTGGCAATTCGCCGGCCGCGCACTGGCCGTCGCCAGCGCCATCTCGCTCGCCGCCGTGGTGTTGCTGGGCATCTGGCCCGATGCCATGGTCACGCTGGCGCTGGTGCTCACCTCGCTGCTGTTCTGCGTGGTGATCGGCCTGCCGCTGGGCATCTGGCTGGCGAGCAGCGACCGCGCCCAGCGCTGGATGCGTCCGCTGCTGGACGCCATGCAGACCACGCCGGCCTTCGTCTATCTGGTGCCGGTCGTGATGTTGTTTGGCATCGGCAACGTGCCCGGCGTCATCGTCACCATCGTGTTTGCGCTGCCGCCGCTGGTGCGCCTGACCAATCTGGGTCTGCGCCAAGTGCGGCCGGACCTGGTCGAGGCCAGCCGCGCCTATGGCGCCTCACCCACGCAGTTGCTGCTCAAGGTGCAGCTGCCGCTGGCCATGCCGTCCATCATGGCCGGCATCAACCAGACGCTGATGCTCAGCCTGTCCATGGTGGTCATCGCCTCGATGATCGCCGTCGGCGGCCTGGGGCAGATGGTGCTGCGCGGCATCGGCCGGCTGGACATGGGGCTGGCCACCGTCGGCGGCTTAGGCATCGTGCTGCTGGCCATCGTGCTCGACCGCATCACCCAGGCCATGGGCGAGCCGCGCCGTGGCGGCCAGCGCTGGTGGCACGGCGGGCCGCTGGGCCTGCTGCTGCGCAAGCGCACCAAGAAACAATAAAACCATAGCTATCCGCGCTTTATACACAAGTGCTACACCCCATTTTTATCCAAAATTTTCACTCAGGAGATTCACATGCCACACCTGCCCCAAGTTCTGCGCCAACTGGCCGCCGCCACCAGCCTTGCCCTGCTGACCCTGGGCGCTCAAGCCCAGGCGCTGCCCGGCAAGGGCGTGACAGTGCTGCCGCTGAAAAGCTCCATTGCCGAGGAAACCTTTCAAACCCTGCTGGTGATGAAGGGCCTGGAACAACTCGGCTACGACGTGCAGCCGATCAAGGAGGTCGAGTACCCCACGGCGCATATCGCCATCGCCCAGGGCGACGCCACCTTTCTGGCCGACCACTGGAACCCG
>JAFEES010000279.1 GCA_018240995.1 Pseudomonadota bacterium
GATGCCTCCGAGCTGCTGGTGGAGCTGGCCGAAATCCTCAACGTGCCGGTGATTCCCACCCTGATGGGCTGGGGCACCATCCCCGACGACCACCCGCTGATGGTGGGCATGTGCGGCCTGCAGACCAGCCACCGCTATGGCAACGCCACCATGCTGGCCTCGGACTTCGTGTTCGGCATCGGCAACCGCTGGGCGAACCGCCACACGGGCTCGGTCGAGGTCTATACCAAGGGCCGCAAGTTCGTGCATGTGGACATCGAGCCCACGCAGATCGGCCGTGTGTTCGCGCCCGACTTTGGCATCGTCTCGGACGCCGGCGCCGCGCTGAAGCTGTTTGTCGAGGTGGCGCGCGAATGGCAGGCCGCCGGCAAGCTGAAGGATCGCAAGGCATGGGTGGCCGAATGCCAGGGCCGCAAGAACAGCGTCGAATACCTGCGCAAGACCAATTACGACGATGTGCCGATGAAGCCGCACCGCGTCTACCAGTGCATGAACCGCAACCTGGACCGCGACACGACCTACGTCTCCACCATCGGCCTGTCGCAGATCGCCGGCGCGCAATTCCTGCATGTGTACAAGCCGCGCCACTGGATCAACTGCGGCCAGGCGGGTCCGCTGGGCTGGACCACGCCCGCCGCCCTGGGCGTGCGCGTGGCCGACCCCACGCGCAAGATCGTCGCGCTGTCGGGTGACTACGACTTCCAGTTCATGATCGAGGAGCTGGCCGTGGGCGCGCAGTTCAAGCTGCCCTACGTGCATGTACTGGTGAACAACAGCTATCTGGGCCTGATCCGCCAGGCGCAGCGCGCGTTCTCCATCGACTACTGCGTGCAGCTGGCCTTCGACAACATCAACATGAGCGAGGGCGAGGCCAGCCGCGGCTACGGCGTGGACCATGTGAAGGTGGTCGAGGGCCTGGGCTGCAAGGCCATCCGCGTGCACCGCCCCGAGGACTTCGCCCCCGCCATGCAGCAGGCCGAGGCCTGGATGGCCGAGCACCGCACGCCCGTGGTCATCGAGTGCATTTTGGAGCGTGTGACCAACATCTCCATGGGCACCGAGATCGACAATGTGGTCGAGTTTGAGGAGCTGGCCGCCAGCGGCGCCGACGTACCCAGCGCCTTGGCCCTGCTGGACTGATTCATTGACATATTGACTGGAGACCGACCATGCCCCGTTTTGCCGCCAACCTCAGCATGCTGTTTACCGAGGTGCCCTTCCTCGAGCGCTTCGAGCGCGCCGCCAGCGCCGGCTTCGAAGCCGTGGAATTTCTCTTTCCCTACGCCCATACGGTGGAGGAAATCAAGGAGCGCCTGGATGCCACCGGCCTGAAGATCGTGCTGCACAACCTGCCCGCCGGCGACTGGGATGCCGGCGAGCGCGGCATTGCCTGCGACCCCAAGCGGGTGGATGAATTCCGTGCCGGCGTGGCCAAGGCCGTGACCTATGCCCACGCCCTGGGCGTGCCGCAGCTCAACTGCCTGGCCGGCAAGGTGCCCGCCGGCGTGGATGCCGCCACCGTGCGCCGCACCTTCGTCGACAACCTGCGCTTTGCCGCCGCGGCGCTGAAGATGGCCAAGCTGCGCCTGTTGATCGAGCCCATCAACCCCTTCGACATCCCGGGGTTTTACCTGAACCGCACCGACCAGGCCCTGTCCATCCTCGACGAGGTGGGCGCCGACAACGCCTTCGTGCAGTACGACATCTACCACGCCCAGCGCGTGGAGGGCGAGCTGGCCGCCACGCTGCAGAAGAACCTGGCGCGCATCGCCCATGTGCAGCTGGCCGACAACCCCGGCCGCAACGAGCCTGGCACCGGCGAGATCAACTACCCCTTCCTGTTCGCGCACCTGGATCGCATTGGCTATACGGGCTGGGTGGGCTGCGAATACAAGCCCGCCAACGGCACCGAGGCCGGCCTGGGGTGGCTGGAAACAATTGCAGGAAAAAAGGCTGTAGTGGCCGCCTGATAGGCGCTTATAGCTACAAAATTTGAACTGAATAAAGACAAGGAAAAGATACCATGAACGCTTCCTCCCTCAAGCTGGGCTTCATCGGCCTGGGCATCATGGGCGCGCCCATGTGCGGCCACCTGATCGCCGCCGGCCACCAGCTGTTCATTCACACCCGCGGCAAGGTGCCGGGTTCAATAGCCGAGAGCAGCGCCACGCACTGCACCACGGCGCGCGGCGTGGCCGAGCGGGCCGACATCGTCTTCCTGATGCTGCCCGACACGCCCGACGTGGAGGCCGTGCTGTTCGGCGAGGACGGCGTGGCCGCCGGCCTGAAAGGTAGTAGCGGCAAGGTGGTGGTGGACATGTCCTCCATCTCCCCCGTGGCCACCAAGGACTTCGCCAAGCGCATAGCGGCCGTGGGCGCGCAGTACCTGGACGCACCGGTCTCCGGCGGCGAGGTGGGCGCCAAGAACGCCACCCTGTCCATCATGGTCGGCGGGCCCGATGCGGTGTTCGAGCGCGTCAAACCGCTGTTCGAGAAAATGGGCAAGAACATCACCCTGGTGGGCGGCAATGGCGACGGCCAGACCGCCAAGGTGGCCAACCAGATCATCGTGGCGCTGAACATCGAGGCCGTGGCCGAGGCCCTGCTGTTCGCATCGCGCGCCGGCGCCGACCCGGCCCGCGTGCGCGAGGCCCTGCTGGGCGGCTTCGCCTCGTCCAAGATCCTGGAGGTGCATGCCGAGCGCATGATCAAGCGCACCTTCGACCCGGGTTTCCGCATCGCCCTGCATCAGAAAGACCTGAACCTGGCCCTGTCCAGCGCCCGCGCCCTGGGCGTGGCCCTGCCCAACACGGCCATGGCGCAGGAGCTGTTCAACACCTGCGTGGCCCATGGCGGCGCGGCCTGGGATCACTCGGGCATGGTGCGCGCGCTGGAGAAGATGGCCAATTTCGAGGTCGGCCAGAAGGCTCCGGCCTGATCCGATTGGTGGGGAAGGGCAGCGGCACAACGCCGGTATTGCGAACGGCGCCAAGCCTGCCGCTGCCTTGACGCAAAAAAGCCGCGCTCGACGAGCGCGGCTTTTTTTGCGTGCTGGGCCTCAATACCCCAGCGTCTGCCCATCCGGGTTGCGCGGGTCGGACGCGCCGTACAGCATGCCGCCGCGGATCTCAATGGTCTGCGTGCGGCCCATGGTGGGTTTCAGCGCCACGTTGTGGCCCCACTGCCTGAGCAGGGCCAGCGTGTCGTTGGAAAAGCCTTTTTCTATGCGCAGCTCGTCGGGCGTCCACTGGTGGTGAAAGCGCGGCGTGGCGGCGGCCTCGGCGGGGTTCATGCCGAAGTCGATGTAGTTCACGACCTGCTGCAGCACCGTGGTGATGATGCGCGCGCCGCCGGGGCTGCCGGTGACGAGCACTGGCTTGCCGTCCTTCACCACCAGGGTTGGCGTCATCGACGATAGCGGCCGCTTGCCCGCGGCCACGGCGTTGGCGTCGCCGCCCACCAGGCCGTAGGCGTTGGCCACGCCGGGCTTGGCCGAGAAGTCGTCCATCTCGTTGTTGAGCATGATGCCCGTGCCCTTGGCGACGATGCCGCTGCCGAAGTTGGTGTTCAGCGTATAGGTCACGGCCACGGCGTTGCCCGCCTTGTCCACCACCGAGTAATGCGTGGTCTGGTCGCTCTCGTAGGGCTGGGGCTTGCCGGGCTTGATGTCCCGGGCCGCGCGCGCCTGGGTGGGGTTGATGGTCGCTGCCAGCTCATCGGCGTAGCGCTTGGAGGTCAGGCCCTTGAGCGGCACCTTGACGAAGTCCGGGTCGCCCAGGTATTCGGCGCGGTCGGCGTAGGCCAGCTTCATGCTCTCGGCCATGTAGTGCATGCTCTTGGCGCTGTTCACGCCCCACTGGTTCATGGGCCAGCGCTCCATCATGTTCAGGAT
>JAFEES010000027.1 GCA_018240995.1 Pseudomonadota bacterium
GTAGGTATTGCGTTTCCACTCGGTGCTGGGCAGCACGCCGCGCACCTCGCCCCCTAAGTCGATGCCGGTGATCTGGCCGAAGCCCAGCGGTTTCATGAAGTCGTGGATGGCGTCCACGCCGATTTCCACGCCCAGCGAGTAAAAATAGGTGTTACTCGAATACTGGATGGCGCGGTGCATGTCCACGCCACCCAGGCCGCCCTCGTGGCTGCGGAAGGTGCGCCCGCCGTAGTTGAAGAAACCCGGGTCGCTGATGACCAGCGAGGGCGAGCGCTTTTTCAGCTCCAGCGCCGCCAGCGCCATGAAGGGTTTGTAGGTAGAGCCCGGCGGGTAGGTGCCGCGCAGCGCGCGATTGAGCAGTGGCTTGTTGATGGACTCGTTGAGCGCCTGCCAGTTCTCCTGGTCTATGCCCTCGACGAACAGGTTGGGGTCGAAGGTGGGCTTGGACACCAGGGCCAGCACCTCGCCATTGCGCGGATCGATCGCCACCAGGGCGCCGCGGCGCTCGCCGAACATGTCCTCGATGAGCCTTTGCAGCTTGATGTCGAGCGACAGCATGACCGTATTGCCCGGCGTCGCCGGATGGCTGGCCAGGCGCCGCACGGCGTGGCCGCCGGCCGAGGTCTCCATGCGCTCGAAGCCGGTCTGGCCGTGCAGCGTGGGCTCAAAGCTCTGCTCCACGCCGAGCTTGCCGATGTAGTCGGTGCCGCGGTAGTTGGCGGCGTCGTCGGAGTCCTCGATGCGCTCCTTCTCGCGCTGGTTGATACGGCCTATGTAGCCTATGGCGTGGCTGCCCACCTGGCCCAGCGGGTAGTTGCGAAACAGGCGCGCCTTGATCTCCACGCCCGGAAAGCGGTAGCGCTGCGCGGCGAAGCGCGCCACCTCCTCGTCGGACAGGCGCGTGCGTATCGGCAGCGAATCAAAGCTGCGCGACTCCTCGCGCAGGCGCTTGAAGCGGCGCCGGTCGCGCGGCTGTATGTCCACGATCTGCGCCAGGCCGTCTATGGTCTCTTCCAGATCCATGGCGCGTGACGGCGTGATCTCCAGCGTGTAGGCCGAGTAGTTGGTGGCCAGGATGACGCCGTTGCGATCCATGATCAGGCCACGGTTGGGCACGATGGGCACGATGGCCGTGCGGTTGCTCTCGGCCTGCTCGGCCAGGTCTTCGTGGCGCTCCACCTGCAACACCAGCAGGCGCGCCGCGATGAGCACAAAGGCCAGCAGCACCACCACGCCGAGCACGAACACGCGCAGGCGAAAACGCCAGGCGTCGGCTTCCACGTTGCGCAGCTCGGTCATTGGCTAGGTTCCCACACGCTCACAGAGGGCGATTGTCGTCCTGATCGGGCGGGCGCCGCTGCGGCGCCAGCAAGACCCAGCTGGCAATCGGCCAGATGGCGGCCTCCAGCAAGGGGGCCGCCAAGGCCTCCAGCCCGGGCAGCGTGCCGCCACCGGCCAGCACGCGCAGCGCCAGCTCCACCAGATGCGCGGCAAAGAACAGCGGCAACAGCTGCAGCGCCTGCAGCAGCGGGCCAAACCACAACAGGCGCCGGCTCGACAACTGCGCGCCAAACACCAGGCCGGCATACACCAGCGCATGCTGGCCCAGCAAGGCGGACTGGCTCACGTCCAGGCACAGGCCCATGGCAAAGGCCACGCCCAGCCCCACGCGCTGCGGCTGGTGTATGCCCCAGAACGCCAGCAGCACCATGACCCAGTCCGGCGTCCAGACCACGCGCCCCAGCGGCAGCATGTCCAGCGCCAGCGCCACCACCAGGCTGGCGACGAGGAAGGCGGGGTTCACCGGCAGCAGCAGCTGCTGGCCCTTGGGCATGATCATTTGCGCCCTCCGCGCTTAGGCGCCGCCGGCTCGGGCGCCGGGCGTGGCGGCAGGTCGGCCGCCAAGGGCTTGAGCACCATCACATGGCGCGCGCCATACACCTGCGCCAGGGGCGCGCAATAGATGCGCGCAAAGGTGGAGTCGGCGCGGCGCTCCACGCGCACCACGCGCGCCACCGGCAGGCCGGGCGGGTACAGGCCGTCCACGCCGCTGGTGGTGAGCAGGTCGCCCTCCTGCACGTCGGCATTGCCGGGCGTGAAGCGCAGCTCCATGCCGCCGCCCAGGCCGGCCACCGGGTCGCCATAGGCCACGCTGCGCGCGCCGGTGCGCACGTTCAGCACAGGAATGGCCTGGTCGCGGTCGATGAGCAGCGTGACCTCGCTGAGCAGGGGAAAGACGCGCGTCACCTGGCCAAGCACGCCTGCGGCATCCACCACCGGCGAGCCGGCCTCCACGCCGGCCAGCTGGCCGCGGTCGATCATCACGCGGCGGGTGTAGGGGTCGGCCGTGTCATAGATCACCTGGGCCGCCTGGGCCGGCGTGTCCAGGCGCTCGCGCAGCGCCAGCAGCTGGCGCAGCTCGGCGTTCTCGCGCAGCAGCTGGTCGGTCTCGCCGGCGCGCACGGCCATCTGCGCCATCTGCTTGTGCGCCGCGTCCGCGCCCTGCTGCGCGGCCTGCAGCGACTGCAGGTAGCCGGAGCCCTGCTGCGCCAGCTCGACCGGCTGCAGCATCAGCCATTGCAGCGGATACAGGGCCGTGGCCACCACCTTGCGCAGCGGTTCGGTGATGTGAAAGCGCGCATCGGCCACCATCAAAAACAGCGCCAGGGCGCCGTACAGGGCCAGGCGTGCCAGCGCCGACGGCCCATGCTTGAACAGCGTGGGCGCCGAGCGATCCAGGGTTCCCAGGGGCATAGGAACAGCGCGCCAGCCGCGGCGGCAGGTTATTCGCTGGTAAAGATGCTGCCCTGGCGATCCATGCGTTCCAGCGCAATGCCGCAGCCGCGCACCACGCAGGTCAGGGGCTCCTCGGCCACCAGCACGGGCAGGCCGGTTTCCTCAGCCAGCAGGCGGTCCAGGTCGCGCAAGAGCGCGCCGCCGCCGGTGAGCATCATGCCGCGCTCGGCAATGTCGGCGCCGAGTTCGGGCGGGGTCTGCTCCAGCGCCGTCTTCACGGCCGAGACGATCTGGTTCAGCGGCTCGGTCAGGGCTTCGAGCACCTCGTTGGACGAGATGGTGAAGCTGCGCGGCACGCCCTCGGACAGGTTGCGACCCTTGACCTCCATCTCCTTGACCTCGGAGCCGGGAAAGGCCGAGCCGATCTGCTTCTTGATGGATTCGGCCGTGGGCTCGCCGATCAGCATGCCGTAGTTGCGGCGGATGTAGTTGATGATGGACTCGTCGAACTTGTCGCCGCCCACGCGCACGCTGCCCTTGTAGACCATGCCGCCCAGGCTGATGACGCCGACCTCGGTGGTGCCGCCGCCGATGTCCACCACCATGGAGCCCGAGGCCTCGGACACGGGCAGGCCCGCGCCAATGCCGGCGGCCATGGGCTCCTCGATCAGGTACACGGCCGTGGCGCCGGCGGCCTCGGCCGCATCCTTGATGGCGCGACGCTCCACCTGGGTGGAACCGCAGGGCACGCAGATGATGATGCGCGGGCTGGGCGTGAGCACCGAGCGCGGATGCACCATCTTGATGAACTGCTTGATCATCTGCTCGGTGATGACGAAGTCGGCGATCACGCCGTCCTTCATCGGGCGGATGGCCTCGATGTTGCCGGGCACCTTGCCCAGCATGGCCTTGGCCTCGCGGCCCACGGCCTGGATCACCTTCTTGCCGTGCGGCCCGCCCTCGTGGCGGATGGCGACGACGGAGGGCTCGTCGAGTACGATGCCCTTGTCGCGGGCGAAGATCAGGGTGTTGGCGGTACCAAGGTCAATGGCCAGGTCGGTGGAGAAGTACCGACGGAAAGCTCCGAACATGCAGGAATCCTCTTCAGGCACGGCATGCACTTCGGCCTGCCATCGCCGGGTTTTACAGGGTATTTGTGGGTATTTTTCGCTCAATGGCCGGCAATGTGCGGGCATTGCGGCAAAGGCGGGATAATACCGCATCCCCTGTGAATAACTCCCCTCGGGGCGCGGCGCGGAGGTTTGTTTACATACCGTTGCCCACGCTCCGCCGTCCTTTTTTCCCCTTATGGCACTGACACCCCAGGACATTGGCCGCATCGCCCATCTGGCCCGGCTTGAGCTCAGCCCCCCAGAGAGCGAGCGCATGCTCACCCAACTGAACGGCTTTTTCAGCATCGTCGAGAAGATGCAGGCCGTGGACACCAGCGGCATCAAGCCCCTGCCCCACCCCGTGGCGGCGATCCAGGACGTGCAGCTGCGCCTGGCCGCCGACGTCGCCAGCGAACCCGACCAGCGCGAGGCCAACCAGCGCAGCGCCCCGGCCGTGGAGCGCGGGCTGTTCCTGGTGCCCAAGGTCATCGAATAAGGGCCGCCATGCACAGCAATACCGACCTGCACGACCTGGGCGTGGCCCAGCTGGCCACCGCGCTGCGCGGCAAACAAGTGAGCGCCGTGGAGGCCGCCCAGCATTTCCTGGCGCGCGCCAAGGCGCATCAGGGCCTGGCCGCCTACCTAGCCATCGACGAGGACGTGACCCTGGCCCAGGCGCGCGCCCAGGACGCGGCCCTGGCCGCGGGCCAGGCGGCGCCGCTGGCCGGCCTGCCGATCGCGCACAAGGACGTGTTCGTCACGCGCGACTTCCCCAGCACGGCGGCCAGCAAGATGCTGGCCGGCTACCGCTCGCCGTTTGACGCCACCGTGGTCACGCGCCTGGGCAATGCCGGCTGCGTGACGCTGGGCAAGCTCAGCTGCGACGAGTTCGCCATGGGTGCCAGCAACGAGAAGGCGGCCGTCGCCCCCGTGGGCTGCGACGCGCCCCAGCCCGCGCGCAACCCCTGGAACCCGCGACATGTGCCCGGCGGCTCCTCGGGCGGCTCGGCCGTGGCCGTGGCGGCGCGCCTGGCGCCGGCGGCCACGGGCACGGACACGGGCGGCTCCATCCGCCAGCCGGCCAGTTTTTGCGGCATCACCGGCATCAAGCCCACCTACGGCCGCGCCAGCCGTTACGGCATGATCGCCTTTGCCTCCAGCCTGGACCAGGCCGGGCCCATGGCGCGCTCGGCCGAGGACTGCGCGCTGCTGCTGAGCCAGATCTGCGGCCCCGACCCGGAGCGCGACGCCACCAGCCTGGAGCAGCCAGCCGAGGATTTCACGCGCGGCCTGCAGAACTCGATTGCCGGCCTGCGCATAGGCGTGCCGACCGAGTTCTTCAGCGACGGCCTGCAGGGCGACGTGCGCGCCGCCGTGGATGCGGCCCTTAAGGAATATGAAAGACTGGGCGCCAGGCTGGTACCCATCAGCCTGCCGCGCACCGAGCTGTCGGTGCCCGTGTACTACATCATCGCGCCGGCCGAGGCCAGCTCCAACCTGTCGCGCTTTGACGGCGTGCGCTACGGCCACCGCGCCGCGCAGTATGGCGACCTGCTGGACATGTACAAGAAGACGCGCGCCGAAGGCTTTGGCGACGAGGTCAAGCGCCGCATCATGATCGGCACCTATGTGCTGTCCGAGGGCTACTACGACGCCTACTACCTGCAGGCGCAAAAGATCCGCCGCATGATCGCCGACGACTTCCAGCAGGCCTTCACGCAGTGCGACCTGATCGCCGGCCCCGTGGCGCCCAGCGTAGCCCCGCCGCTGGGCGCGCAGACCGACCCGGTGAGCAGCTACCTGGCCGATATCTACACCCTGCCCGCCTCGCTGGCCGGCCTGCCCGGCATGAGCGTGCCGGCCGGTTTTGGCGCCGGCGGCCTGCCCGTGGGCCTGCAGCTGATTGGCAACTATTTCCAGGAGGGCCGTTTGCTGAATGCCGCGCACCAGCTGCAGCTGGCCACCGACCACCACCTGCGCCGCCCGGAGGGCATCTGACCATGAGCGCGAAACTGATACAGGGCTACGAGGTCGTCATCGGCTTCGAGACGCATACCCAGCTGGCCACGCAATCCAAGATCTTCAGCCGCGCCAGCACCGCCTTTGGCGCCGAGCCCAACACCCAGGCCTGCGCCGTGGATCTGGCCCTGCCCGGCACCCTGCCGGTGATGAACCGCGAGGCCGTCGCCTGCGCTATCAAGTTGGGACTTGCCCTCGGCTCCCACATTGCGCCCGAGAGCATTTTTGCGCGCAAGAACTACTTCTACCCGGATCTGCCCAAGGGCTACCAGATCAGCCAGTTCGAGATTCCCGTGGTGCAGGGCGGCGAGGTGTCGTTCTACCTGGGCGAGGAAAAAAAGACCGTGCGCCTGGTGCGCGCCCACCTGGAGGAAGACGCGGGCAAGTCGCTGCACGAGGAATTCCACGGCATGAGCGGCATCGACCTGAACCGCGCCGGCACGCCGCTCCTGGAGATCGTCACCGAGCCCGACATGCGCGGCTCGGAGGAAGCCGTGGCCTACGCCAAGGCGTTGCACCAGATCGTGACCTGGATAGGCATCTGCGACGGCAACATGCAGGAAGGCAGTTTCCGCTGCGACGCCAACGTCTCGGTACGCAAACCCGGCCAGCCGCTGGGCACGCGCCGCGAGATCAAGAACCTGAACAGCTTCAAGAACATGCAGCAGGCGATCGACTACGAGATCCGCTGGCAGATCGAGCAGCTGGAAGACGGCCACAAGATCAGCCAAGCCACGGTGCTGTTCAACCCCGACACCGGCGAGACGCGCGCCATGCGCACCAAGGAGGATGCGGCCGACTACCGCTACTTCCCCGACCCAGACCTGCCGCCGCTGCGCATCGCCAGCAGCTGGATAGCGGACATCAAGGCGCACATGCCCGAGCTGCCGCGCGCCATGGCCGCACGCTTCGTGGCGCAGTACGGCCTGCCCGAGTACGACGCCACCACGCTCACGCAAAGCCAGGCCATGGCGGCCTACTTCGAGGACGCCGCGCGCGCCTGCGGCCAGCCGAAGCTGGCCAGCAACTGGGTCATGGGCGAGATCTCGCGCCGCCTGAATGCCGAGGAAATCGGCATGGGGGCGGTCAAGGTCGGCAGCCAGCAACTGGCCCAGCTGATCACCCGCATCCAGGACGGGACGATTTCCAACAACGCCGCGCGCCAGGTGTTTGACGCGCTCTGGAACGGCGAGGCCACCGAGGTGGACGCGGTGATCGAGGCCAAGGGCCTCAAGCAGATGAATGACAGCGGCGCACTGGAAAAAATCATCGACGAGGTCATCGCCGCCAACCCGGCCAACGTGGAGCAATACCGCGCCGGCAAGGACAAGGCCTTCAACGCCCTGGTGGGCCAAGTGATGAAGGCCAGCAAGGGCAAGGCCAACCCCCAGCAGGTCAATGAGTTGCTAAAGGCCAAACTGGCCTGAAACGCCCGCCAGCCAAGCGCAGGGAGCTATCAAAAACATCTGATAGGGCATATGCCTCGGAAAGCACCGTCATCCCCGCGCAGGCGGGGATCCAGTGCTCCCCCGCCAACGCCCCTGGATTCCCGCATGCGCGGGAATGACGATGCGTAGACAGGCGAGTCGAATCAGCTTGCGCATCAAGCAAAACAAAGGCTCCACGCGGAGCCTTTATTTTTTTTGCGCCGGTAGCGCACCAGCCGGCGGCGCCCATTGCGACGACGAGGCGCGCTGCGCCGCCCACAGCTGGCGTAGCTGGCCCAGCTCGGCGTCGAAGCGCTGGTGGATGCGGCGCTTTTCCTGTTCCTGCGTGACCAGAAAGCGCTGCTGGTCGGCCTGGGCCTGCTCGTTGTCGGCTATCTGGCGCTGCAGCAGCGGCGGCGCCTTGCTGACGTCGCCGCGGTAGAACTCCAGTTCCTGATCCAGGCGCTTGCGCTCGGCCTTCAGCGCCTGGATGCGCTTGTGCGCCACGACGACGACCTCTTCCACCTGATCCAGGGCCGCATCACGCTCGGCCTGGTGCGTGGCCTCGTCGGGGTAGCGCGCCATGAGCACACGCTCGCGCCGGCGCTCCTCGGCCACGCGCGCGCGTTCCTCGGCCTCCTTGCGGCGCTGCACCTCCTGGGCGGCGCGTTCATGCTCGGTGAGCGAAGGGCCCATGCGGCGGCGCTCCGTGCCCGTATGGTCGAGCACGCGCTGCTCGCGATCCACGCAGTCGGCAATCGGCCGATCCGAGGTGATGCGCCGGCCCTGCTTGTCGATGCAGGTGTAGACCTCCTGCTGCGACTTGGCCTGCTGCGCCCAGGCCGGCGCCAGCATGGCCAGGGCCATGCCCGCCAGGCAACCACTCATTCCCCAAGCCCTTGCTTTCAAGCCCCTGCTCCCCATGAGATGCAATCAGTCGTGCACGCCATAGCGCTGGCGATAGGCCAGCACGCGCTCGTGGTGGGCGTGCACCTGCGCATCGCCACCGTCAGCCGCCAAGTATTGCAGCAAGTCGGCCAGCCTGGCGATGGCGCAGACCTGCATGCCAAGCGCGCGGCGCACGTACTGCACGGCGCTGTGCTCCACGTCCCGGCCATCCTCGGTGGCCTTTTCCTGGCGATCCAGCGCAATCGCCATGGCATGCGGCTGGGCGCCGGCGGCGCGGATCAGCGCGATCGACTCGCGCGCGGCCGTGCCGGCGCTCATCACGTCGTCGATGATGAGCACGCGACCCGCCAGCGGCGCGCCCACCAGCGTGCCGCCCTCGCCGTGGTCCTTGGCCTCCTTGCGGTTGTAGGCAAAGGGCACGTTCTTGCCCAGCCGCGCCAGCTCCACGGCCACCGTGGCGGCCAGCGGAATGCCCTTGTAGGCCGGGCCGAAGATCATGTCGAATTGGATACCGCTGGCCAGCAGCGCCTGTGCATAGAATTGCGCCAGGCGCCCGAGCTTGGCGCCGTCGTCAAACAGGCCGGCGTTGAAGAAATACGGGCTCATGCGCCCGGCCTTGGTCTTGAATTCACCAAAGCGCAGCACACCCGATTCCACCGCAAACCGCACGAATTCCTGCGCCAGTGCGTCCTTATTCAGATCCGGCGCGCTCACTGTCTCCATGGATGCTTCCTTGTTCAAATTAACCAGTCTCAACCTCAACGGCATACGCTCGGCCACGTCCAAGGGCGTGCAAGAGTGGATAGAGCAAAACCGCCCGGATTGTATTTGCGTGCAGGAGCTCAAGGCCCAGGCCGCCGACATGCAGGGCCGCTTCGAGGAGCTGGTCGGCCTGAAAGGGTATTTTCACTTTGCCGAAAAAAAGGGCTACTCGGGCGTGGGCGTCTATACGCGCCACGAACCCAGCGACGTGATCATAGGCTTCGACTCCAAGGAGTTCGACGCCGAGGGCCGCTACGTGGAGCTGCGCTTCGACACCCCGGCGCGCAAGCTGTCGCTGATCAGCGCCTACTTCCCCAGCGGCTCCTCGGGCGAGGAGCGCCAGCAGGCCAAGTTCCGCTTCCTCGATGAATTCCACCCGCACCTCATGGCTCTCAAGGCCGAGCGCGAGTTCATCCTCTGCGGCGACATCAACATCGCCCACCAGCAGGCCGACCTGAAGAACTGGCGCAGCAACCAGAAGAACAGCGGCTTTTTGCCCGAGGAGCGCGCCTGGATGACGAAGCTGCTGGGCGATGAACCCGATGGCGGCCTGGTGGACGTGTACCGCCGCCTGCAGCCCGACACCACCGACGCCTGCTACACATGGTGGAGCAACCGCGGCCAGGCCTATGCGAACAACGTGGGCTGGCGGCTGGACTACCACCTGGCGACGCCGGCCCTGGCCGGGCTGGCGCGCAGCGAGGAGATCTATAAGGGAGAGAAGTTCAGCGACCATGCGCCCATCACCGTGGGCTACGACATGCAACTTTGACCTTCCGCGATTGCATGCGCATAATATGCGCATTCCATTACATGAAAGAATTCAGCATGCAGGCTGACGCCACTTCGGCCCGCAAGCGGCCTGTCAATCTCACCCTCAACGAAGCCCTGGTGGCGCAGGCCAAGGCCTATACCAACAACCTGTCCGCCACCATGGAGGCCCTGCTGGCCGAGTTCGTCAGCAGCCAGCAGAACGCGCAGCGCCAACGCCAGCAAATGGCCGATGCCTGTGCGGACGAATGGAACGCGGTGCACGCAGCCATCGGCTCGTTTGCCGACGAGCACTCGACGCTGTAATGGCGCAGTTCGATGTCCATCGCAACCAGGGGGCCCTGCGCGATTCCGTCCCTTTCGTAGTGCTGGTGCAATCAGCGCAGTTCGACCGCTACCGCAGGCGCGTGGTCGTTCCGCTGGTGCGCCAGGCCCTGCTGCCACAAGGCTCGTTCTCGGCGGGTGCCAGGATGAATCCCGTCTTTGTCATCGACGGGATTCGCGTGGTGCTGCACCCGCTGGACATGGTCTCCGTGGCCCAGGATCGACTGGGCGAGGTAGTCGGGTCACTGGCGCAAGAGGGGCAGGCCATCGCCGATGCGATGGACGAGCTGCTGACCCGGTCTTGGGGTTGAATGCGGGTTTTGTGTCGCATTTATCACCCCCTGACCACGCCCGCCCCGGCCCTGCTCACGCGTTCATCACCGTGGGCGACCACCTGCCGCGCTGAAGAGCGGCACTAACGACTCCCAAACGCCCCCCGCTATCGCCATAACCACGACCCATGCTCCACTACCTCACCATCCCCGTCACCGCCTTCCAGCAAAACAGCTCCCTCGTCTGGTGCGACCAGACCATGGACGCGGCCGTCATCGACCCCGGCGGCGACCTGGACACGCTGCTGGCCGAAGTCAAACGCCTGGGCCTGCACCTGAAGGCCATCTGGCTGACGCACGCGCATATCGACCACGCCGGCGGCACCGGCGAGTTGGCGCAGCGGCTGGGCCTGCCCATCATCGGCCCGCATGAGGGCGACCAGTTCTGGATCGACGGCCTGCCGCAGCAAAGCGCCATGTTCGGTTTTCCGCCGGCGCTGCACTTCACGCCCACACGCTGGCTGCACGATGGCGATACAGTGACCATAGGCCACGAGACCTTGAATGTGCGCCACTGCCCGGGCCACACGCCCGGCCATGTGGTGTTCCACGCGCCGCAGATAGCCCGCTGCTTTGTCGGCGACGTGCTGTTCGCAGGCAGCATTGGCCGCACTGACTTTCCTCAGGGCAACCACCAGCAGCTCATCGACAGCATCACCCAGCGCCTGTGGCCCATGGGCGATGCGACGGTGTTCATCCCCGGCCACGGGCCGGAGAGCAGCTTCGGGCGCGAGCGGCGCAGCAATCCCTATGTGGGCGGTACCTGAGGGCGAGCCGGCCATGAACGACCGCTTCCTCACCCGCATACGCGAGCTCAAGTTCAAGCAGCTGCTGGTCTTCGAGCGCGTGGTCACGCTGGGCTCCATGCACAAGGCGGCCGAGGCGCTGGCCATGTCCCAGCCCAATGTGTTCAAGATCATCGGCCAGCTGGAGGAGCTGCTGGACATGCCGCTGTTCGACCGTCACAGCAAGGGCGTGCTGCCCACCAGGTTCGCGCTGCGCCTGTTGGCGCGCGTCAAACCCATGCTGGGCGACGCCCGCGCCATGGGCGAGGAGCTGGCCGCGCTGCGCAGCGGCGAGCGCGGCCAGGTCATGATAGGCACGCTGATATCGGCCTCGGCACGCCTGCTGCCCGATGCCATCACGCTGATGAAGCAGCGCCACCCGCAGGTCAGCGTGGTGGTGCGCGAGGCCACCAACGACCTGCTGTTTCCCATGCTGGCCGTGGGCGAGCTGGACGGCATCGTCGGGCGCATCCCGGAGGCGAGCCCGCCCGGCATCGAGTACCACCGGCTCTACGAGGAGCAGCTGGTCGTGGTGGCACGCACCAGTCATCCGCTGGCGCAGCGCCGGGGGCTCAGGGTGCAGGAGCTGCTGGACTATCCCTGGATATTGCCGCCCCACGAGTCCTCGGTGCGCGGCCAGGTGGATGAATTTTTCACGCGCCACGACCTCGGCCTGCCGGCCAACCTGATCGAATCCATATCCCTGCTGACCAACCTGGGCGTGCTGCGCCAGTCCGACACCATCGCCATGCTGCCGCGCACCGCCGCCCAGCCCTGGATAGCGGCGGGTGCGCTGACGGCCCTGGCGATCAACGAGGTGATCTTCTTCGGCGCCATCGGCATCGGCCTGCGCGCCGGGCGCACGCCCACGCCCACCGCCAGCGCCTTCATCGACGCGCTCAAGCAAGCCGCACAAGGCCTGGGCGCCTGAGCCAAGGGTAATCCCCCGATTCCCAAGTGGAATCACCGCCGCCGGTTTATTGATTTCCCAGCCGGGCACGGTTTTTCTACAGTGTCTCCTCACCCGCGCACAGGAGACCTCAGTGACCCAGCTCATCCGCAACTACATCGGCGGCCGTTTTGTCGAGAGCGACAAGCGCTTTCGCAACATCAACCCGGTCGATGGCAGCCTGGTCGCCGAGGTGTGCGAGGCCTCCGAGGCCGACGTGGCGGCCGCCGTGGCCGCCGCCCGCGCCGCCATGGAGGGCCCCTGGGGCCGCATGCCGCCGGCCGAGCGCGCGCAGTGGCTGAACCGCATCGCCGACGGCATAGAGGCGCGCTTCGAGGAGTTCGTGGCCGCCGAGGTGGCCGACACCGGCCGCCCCGTGAAGCAGGCGCGCACGCTGGACGTGCCGCGCGGCATCGCCAACTTCCGCTTCTTCGCCGACCTGGTCAAGACCGCGCACAGCGAGTGCTTCGAGACCCACACCGCCTCGGGCGAGCGCGCGCTCAACTACACGGTGCGCAAGCCGCTGGGCGTGATCGCCGCGATCTCGCCGTGGAACCTGCCCATCCTGCTGTTCAGCTGGAAGGTGGCGCCGGCGCTGGCGCTGGGCAACGCCGTGGTGGCCAAGCCGTCGGAGGAAACGCCCTCGTCCGCCGCTCTGCTGGCCCAGGTGGCGCACGACGTCGGCCTGCCGGCCGGCGTGTTCAACGTGCTGCACGGCTTTGGCGGCAACTCCACGGGCGAGTTCATGACGCGCCACCCCGACATCGATGCCGTGACCTTCACGGGCGAGTCGCGCACCGGCGCCACCATCATGAAGACCGTGGCCGACGGGGTGAAGGACATCTCCTTCGAGCTCGGCGGCAAGAACGCCGCCATCGTCTTTGCCGACGCGGATTTCGACAAGGCCGTGGCGGGCGTGGTGCGCTCCACTTTCACCAACTCCGGCCAGGTCTGCCTGTGCTCGGAGCGCGTGCTGGTGCACCGCTCGATCTTCGACCGCTTCGTCGCCGCGATGAAGGAAAAGACCGAGGCGCTGAAGCTCGGCTGGCCCATGGACGAGGGCACCGACATAGGCCCGCAGATCTCCAGGGAGCACCAGGCCAAGGTCGCGTCCTATATGCGGCTGGCGCGCGAGGAAGGCGCCACCGTGGTCACCGGCGGCGAGATTCCCCGGTTCGGCGACGCGCGCGACGACGGCTCCTGGGTGCGGCCCACTATCTGGACCGGCCTGCCCGACACGGCCCGCTGCCTGCGCGAGGAGGTGTTCGGCCCGGTCTGCCATATCTCGCCCTTCGACACCGACGAGGAAGCCATCCGGCGCGCCAACGACTCCGACTACGGCCTGGCCACCGCCATCTGGACGCAGGACGTGACCCGCGCGCGCAACGTGGCGCAGCGCATGCGCTCGGGCCTGGTGTGGATCAACACCTGGTACCTGCGCGACCTGCGCACCCCCTTTGGCGGCGTGCGCATGTCGGGCATTGGCCGCGAGGGCGGCCGGCATTCGCTGGACTTCTATTCCGAGGTCACCAACATCTGCGTGAAGCTGTAAGCCATGCGCGAGCTATTGCAATCGCCGGCCATACCGGCACCCAAGTTCCGCTACACGCCCTGCGTGCGCAGCGGCCCGCTGTACAGCGTCTCGGGCATGGTGGGGCTAGACCCCGCCACGGGTGCGCTGGTGGCGGGCGGCCTGGTGGCCGAGGCGCGCCAGATTTTGCAGAACCTGCGCGCCGCCCTGCCTGACTACGGCGTGGGCCTGGAACACCTGGTGGCGGCGCGCATCTACACCACCGAGTTCGCGCGCTTCGCCGAGATCAACCAGGTGTGGGAGGCGTTCTTTGCCGACATTGCACCGCCCGCGCGCACGGCCGTGGGCGTCTCGGCGCTGCCGCTCGCCGCGGCCATCGAGATCGAATTCACCTTCTACCGGGAGCAGACAGCATGAGCACCGAAGCCAAACTCGTCAGCGGCAAGGCCACGCCGCGCGGCAAGTTCCCCCATGTCAAGCGCGCCGGGGACTTCCTCTTCGTCTCGGGCACCAGCTCGCGCCGCCCCGACAACAGCTTCGCCGGCGTGGAGCAGGTGGACGCCATGGGCGCCATGCGCCTGGACGTGGCCGCGCAGACCCGCGCCGTGATCGAGAACATCCGCGACATCCTGGCCAGCGTGGACGCGGGCCTGGAAGACCTGGTCGAGGTCTGCGCCTACCTGGTCGATATGAACGACTTCGCCGCCTACAACCAGGTCTACGGCGAGTTCTTCGGCTACGACGGCCCCACGCGCACCACGGTGGCCGTGCACCAGCTGCCGCACCCGCACCTGCGCATAGAGATCAAGGCCGTGGCCTACAAGCCGCGGTAAGCACGCACCGCTCCCAACCCCACCCGCAAAGGAAACCACCATGGAACTTCAGTACGGTCGCCCCAAGAGCCTCATGGGCTGGGTCGAGAGCCACCGCGACAGGCTGGTGCCGCCCGTGTGCAACGCCGCCATCTACCCCGACGGCAACTACATCATCAACATGGTGGGCGGCCCCAATACGCGCACCGACTTCCACGACAACCCGACCGAGGAAATCTTCTACCAGATCAAGGGCAACGCCTACCTGAACATCTGGGACCGCGGCCAGTTCGACCGCATCGACCTGAAGGAGGGCGACATCTTCCTGCTGCCCGCCCATGTCATCCACTCGCCGCAGCGCCCCGAGCCCGGCTTGTGCCTGCTGATCGAGCACCCGCGCCCGCAGGGCCAGCACGACTCGCTGCAGTGGTATTGCGCGCACTGCGCGGGCGTCGTGTGGCGCGCCTCCAAGCAGCTGGAAAGCCTGGTGGACGACCTGCCCGTCATCTACAAGATGTTCTACGACCTGTCCGACCAGGAGCGTGTCTGCCCGCACTGCGGCACGCAGCACCCGGGGGCCGACTACGCCACCTGGCACCAGCAATTGACCGCGTCCCGGGCCAGGGCCTGAACCCAGAGAAATGGAGCCTGAAGCGCGGCGCGATAAATGAGCGGTTATCGGTGCGATAAATCCGCGTCACGGTTGTTTCGCTGTGTGCAATGAAATTGCCGAACAGGAAAGACCATCGAATCCTACATCCACGCCCCCGTCGCGGCGGGCAGGTTGGCCGGGTCGAAGCGCCAGGCGTCAACCCCCGGCACCCCCAGTGCGGCGGCGCTGGCTTCGCTGCAGGTCCAGCGTGTGGCCTTGTGCGGCATGGCCC
>JAFEES010000280.1 GCA_018240995.1 Pseudomonadota bacterium
GTGGAATGGCATGTACGGCCCGACCGTGATCGGCAGCTGGCCGGACTACGAAGCCTACGTGGCCTATCGCAAAGAGGTTGCCAGGACATCCGCGCGCATTTTCGAGCACATCGGAAGGCATTCCTGAAAGGGTACGTCAAAGCGAACTGCCGAAAGCTGCCCAAAATTTCTCCCCGAGAAATTCCAGGAAGCGAGATCAAGTTTGAGGGCTTGACAATTGTTAGTAACGTTACTAACATTGGCGCAGATGGATATTCCACCTGCCCAGGCCCGGGGATCGGGTTCAAGGAGACGACGGCCATGCACCTCAATCCCATCGACCTCGCACGCGATGACGCACTCTCCGAGCGCGGACTTCCGCCCATCGCCTATGCCGACAACCCGAAGGGCGTCTACGGCACGTCGCCGGTGATCGCCGTCAAGCGCGGCGAGCCCGGCTACTACCCGATCCACACACGGCTGACAGCTGACGAACTCAATGCCGCCGAAGGCGTCACATCCGCGCAGCGCGAAGCCATGCTGACCGGCTCCATGTTCGGCTGGCACCTGCAGGGAGCCAACCCGAAATTCCACGAGCAGCTGATGACGCGAAAGCATCACCAGCAGGGGAGAGAGCGATGCACCCCTGGTTCGTGACTTACACAACCGGCCCGCTGGATGTGCGCAAGACCTTCGAGGTGGACGCGGACACCAAGGCCGACGCGATCGTCCTCGGCGATACCCTGGCCGCCGCCTGGCTGCGGCTGCACGGATTGGTGCCGGGCGATCTCCGCGGCGACCCGGCGGACGGCAGCGAGAGCGCGGCGGCCCGGTTGTCGTACTGCCAGCCGGCACCGCCGGCGTGGGTGGGCATTTTCGGACGCCGCGCCGATGATGGGCACCACACCCGCGTGACCACGGCGCCGATGGTCTCGGCCATCCTCGACCACCACGGAGCGGTGCCGGCACCCTGGAACGCCACCGACGAACTGCCCTGGCGGATCGACCTGCGCAACCATTCGCCCAGCGGCCTGGAATGGGGGTACATGGGCTCGGGCCCGGCGCAGCTGGCCATCGCCGCATGCGCCTTCGCACTCGGCGACGAGCGCGCCGAAACGGTCTACCAGGCCGTCAAGGATCGACTCTTTGCCGGCCTCCAGACCCCCGAGTGGGTGGTAACGGTCGGCCGGCTGCGCGAGCTGGCCGATGAGATCGAGCAGGCTGCCCGGGAGCATGAGAAAGGGGTTCGCCATGCATGAAGGCCAGCCGCCCGTCCGGTTCGTGACCCTGCGCATCAGTGCGACCATCGCAAACGAGTACGCCAACCGCTGTCCCGAATGGCTGTCCGAAGAACTGGACGAGGGCCGCAGGCGCGTGCCGCTGGATCTGGCGCAGCAGATTTTGCTGGACGCCGAATACAACAGCGACCGCAGGGCACAGGACGTGGGCGAGTACGGCATGCCGCTGCCCATCTTCAATGCCTACAGGGCGCTGGCCAGGCAAACGCGCGCCGCCATCGCCGCCGAGAACAGCGGCACCACATGAGCCGCTGTCGGCCGACGCTGCGCATTTCATTGGAAGGAAGGACCATGGCACAACCGATCACAACCGTCACCGCCCGCGAGTTCGTGCACAACGTCAGCGCGTCAAAGCGCGTGGCGAGCGAGGGTGGCACGGTCATCATCACCGATCGCGGTGAACCCGCACTCGCGCTCATCCCGATCGCCGAGTACCGGCGCCTGACCAAAACCGACAGGAACCCGGTGGAGTTGCTGCGCCAGAACGAGGCCGACGATTTCGACATCCAGCCGATCCGCATCGACGCCAGGGAACTGGACGCATGACGGCGACCACGGGGTCGGGCAACGCCCGGATCGCGCGCACGGCCGGTCCAAACAACATTGGCACCTTCGACGGTCAGGAAAAACCATGCTGATTCTGGACACCAATGTCTTGTCCGAGATCCGAAAGAGTACCTGCCATCCCAGCGTGGAAGCCTGGATGGAAGCGCAGGCCATGGACCAGCTGTACATCACCTCCATCACGGTGCTGGAGATCCAGCGCGGCATCAGCCACCTGGCACAGCGTGGGGACGAGTCACAGGCGGCGGTACTGGCGCGCTGGCTCGATGCCATGGTGCTGCCAGCCTTCAACAGCCGCATCCTGCCTGTGGACCACGCAATCGCCAGGCGCGCGGCAAAGCTGACCCAGGCGGACAGCCGGGACTACCGCGATGCGCTGATGGCCGCTACCGGCCTGGTTCACGGCGCTGCGCTGGTCACGCGCAACATCAAGCACTTCGAGGACTCGGGAGTGCTGCTCATCAATCCCTGGGAATTTCTCGCCGAGAAATCGAGAGTCCCCCGCACGTGAAAGAACAACCATGCAAAGCCTTGGCATCAACAGCGAGAGCATCGACTACGAAGTGGCCCTGGAAAACCTGGGCCAGCGCCTGCAGCCCTTCATCATGGCCCTCCAGCACGAGCGCGAGAAGGCCCAGCCCTCGGCCGCGCTGATCGCCTATTGCGAGGCCCAAATGGCCGCCATCTCCAATCTGCAAGAGGATCTGAGGGTCAACGACCATGAGACCATCGCGCGCATCCTGAACCCTCAAGACAGCGTTTTCGGAATGCGCACCCCGCAGGAATCCGCGCGCCCATGACCGGGGAAGGGTACAAGCCGCTCACCGACGAATCGGTGGCGGCCATCACCAGCAGCTACTTCGCGCAGCGTGCGGCGCGGTCCTCGGCACAGGATCAACCCCGTGTCGTGCTGGTGGGTGGCCAGCCCGGCGCAGGCAAAAGTGCAGGGGGCGAGCTTGTGCGCGACGAACTCAAGGCGCAGGGTGGCTTCGTCCACGTGGATGCGGATCGCATGCGCGAGCGCATCCCCCTCGGCACCGCCAGACTGCCATCCAGCGAGACCCAAGCGGACGCCGGCCGGCTTGCGAACGCCCTCCGGCTCATGGCGATCGAGGCGCGGCGCAACATCGTGGAGGAGGGCACCTTCCGCAACCCACAGTCGGTCCAGCGCTTCGTGGACCGGCTGCAGGAGCAAGGCTACAAGGTGGAGATGGTGGTAGTAGCCACCAGCAGGGAAGAAAGCCTGCTCGGCATCTATCAACGCCACGAACGCCAGCACCAGGTGGGCAACCCGAACCCGCGCTTCGTCACAGAGGACTACCACGATGCGGCGATGCAAGGGTTCAGTGCTACGGTGAGCCAGCTGGCCCATCAGCTGGATCGGCTGCGCATCATCAACCGCGGCGGCCAGCTGCTCTACGACAGTCAGCGTCAACCCCGCGACGATGCGACCATGGCCCTGCAGGCCGCCCGGGAGATACCCGCCGAGCGACGGACCATGCTGGCCGATGGCTGGGCGGCTGTGGCAGCTGCTGCCCGCGAACGCGGCGCAAATCCCCAGTACCTTGATGCGATAGGCGGACACGCGAGGCGGGTCGCTGCGAGTGCGCAGTTGCAAGGGGACAGGGGCGCCAGGATCACGCCCTACACACGCGGAAAAGAGCAGGCCCTTTCCCGAGGTGCCAGCCCTGCCGGGCCATTCACCAGCCTAGCGGCCACGCCGCAGGCGAGCAAGCCTCCTGCGCGCAGCCGCTGAAAACATCACGCGGCCAAGCGGTGTTCGTAGTACGGCCGCGCCTTGTCATCGAGCAGCGCATCCAAGGCGTCCAGCGTGCGCCCCTGCGGCGTCAGCCAGGCTTCAACGTTCTCGGGCCGCAGCTGCACGATGCAGCGGTCATGCCCGGCCGCGGCCACTTCGGGCGGCGGATCATCCGTCACGGCCGCGAACGACCACAGGTCGGGCTCGTCGGAGCCCGCCGGCGGCGTCCAGTGCGAAAACAGGCAGGCGATGTACATCTCCTGCGGTG
>JAFEES010000281.1 GCA_018240995.1 Pseudomonadota bacterium
GACACCAATCTCGGTCGATTTGTTATTCAACGAACCTCCAACTCAGGACACTAGCGCCCCGGTAGCGAACCGGTGCCATTCGCGGCTGAAGCCGTTCCTGCGGGCAAGCTTGATTTGTTGCTATCTTTGCGTCAATTGTCGCTATTGCGTCGCGCGATAGCCTGATTTTTCCACGATCGGCCTTGCCGCCTCGCGCTGCGCCTTGATCATCGTGGTGACCTCGGCGCCCGGCTTGCCGGTGGTGACGATGCCGATCTGCGCCATTCTTGCGCTGAAGGCCGGATCCTGCACGATGTGGATCATGGCCTTCTCCAACTGGCTCACCACCGCCTTGGGCGTGCCCGTAGGCACGTAGGCGGCGTACCAGCTCGAAGCCTGGTCGAACCCCGGAATGCCCTGCTCCTTGAAGGTGGGCACGTTTGGCAGCAGCTTGCTGCGCTCCATGCCGGGCACGCCCAGGTACTTGATCTTGCCGGCCTTCTCCAGCTCGGTGGCCGAGGCCACGGTGTCCATGCCCACCGGCAGCACGCCGCCGATCTCGTCGGTCAGCATGGGCGGCGCGCCCTTGTAGGCGATGGGTGTGAGACTCAGGCCGCGCTCCTGGTTCAGCTGCAGCACGCCGAAATGCAGCACCCCGCCCATGGACACCATGCCGATGCCGGTCTCCTTGGGGTTCTTCTTCACCCAGTCCAGGTACTCGCGCATGCTGGAGTAGGGGCTGGCGGCCGAGGTGGTGGCCGCCAGCGGCGTGTCCGCCAGATGCGCCACGGGGATCAGATCCTTGTCCGGGTCGAACTGCAGCTTGTCGTAGGTCAACGGGTGGGTGACGAAGGGCGGCGCCGGGCTGATGAGGATGGTGGTGCCGTCCGCCGGCGCGCGTTTCACCGTCATCAGGGCGATATGGGTGCTGGCGCCGGGCTTGTTGTCCACGATGACGGTCTTACCCAGGTCGGTGCGCAGCTTCTCGGCCATGGCGCGGCTCATGCTGTCCAGCGCGCCGCCGGCGGGAAAGCCGATGATGATCTTCAACGGGCTGTTGGCCTGGTTCTGGGCGCTGGCGGCGCTGGCTAGCAAGGCCGCGCCCAGGGCGATGGCGCTGATTTTGGTGATGGATGAATGCAACATGTCTCCTGATTCCTTCAAAAAATGGCTTTTGGGTGCTTATGGGGTGTGTGGGTGGAATGGGTCGTCAATGGCACTCCTCGGTTCAGTTGAGTTGCAGCGCGTGGCTCACCAAGGTCAGCCCGCTGATCACCAGCAGGCCGCAGATCAGCCTGCGCAGGCTGGCCGCTGACACGCGGCGCGCCCAGTGGTGGCCCAGCAGCACGCCCAGGGCGGCCAGCACGATCAGCATCAGCCAGCGCCACCACAGCTCGGCGTGGGACAGGCGCCCAGCAGCGCCCATGGTCAGCAGCACGGCGCAGGCGCTCATGGTGATGACGATGGGCGTATTGGCACGCAGCGCCAGCACATCGGGCAGGCGCCGGGCCAGCCACGCCACCACCAGCGGGCCGGCGGTGCCGAACAGCATCTCCACCAGGCCGATGGCGGCGCCCGCGGCATGGCCCCAGGGTGCCGCCAGCGCTCGCGGCTGCGGCGGTGCGGCGCGCAGCGCGCGTGCGCCCACTGCCGCCACATACAGGCCCAGGGCCAGCAGCGGCCAGCGGCTGGGCAGCTGGCCCGACAGCCACAACCCGGCGAGCGCCCCGGCCACCATGCCCGGCAGCAGCCGGCGCAGCTCGGCCAGGTTGACATGGCGCAGGTTCAGCCCGCCCAGCAGCAAAGATGCCGGCACATCCAGCAGCAGCACCAGGGGTACCACCTCCGTCAGCGGCCAGTGCCAGGCCAGCAGGGGCACGATGACCAGGGCCGAACCAAAGCCCGTGATGCCCAGCACCGTGTAGCCCAGCAGCACCACGGCCGCGGGGTAGAGCATGTCCTGCATGGCTTGCGGCCCCTTGCTCGGTCAGGCGGCGGGCGCCCAGCTTTCGGCATGCGCCAGCGAGGCGTCGACGTCCAGCGGGTAGATGGGGCGGTTCAGGTGCTTGAACGGGAACAGCGCGTAGTCCGAGCTGCACACGCCCGGCCCGCTGACCAGCACCACATGCTTGGCAAACGGCCCAAAGCCGGCGCGGAAATGCTGGCGCGACTTGAGCAGCACATAGTGGGCCTGGGCCGGATCCACGCCGGCATGGGTGAACACGCCCGCGTCATAGGGCTCCTGTGGGCGCTCGCAAATGAAGATACGCACGCTGCCCACGCGCAGCACGGCGGTGCGGCCCAGGCTTTGGCGCACGCCGGTGAACATGGGGCCGGTGACGGTGTACTCGCCGTCCGTCAGGCGCTCCACCACGCCCGTCAGGCGCAGCGGCCGGCCCTTCAGGTTCAGCGCCGGCATGTCGGTCTTGCCGCCCACGTCCACGGTCACTTCGGCGCCCACGCCGCGCTCGAACAGCGTGGCCACCGTGGCCGGATCCCAGAACGGGCCGGCGACCACGTCTTGCAGGCCCTGCTTCAAGACCTCTTCGAGCACATCCATGACATCGGTCACGCCGCCGGCGCCGCAGTTGTCGCCATGGTCGATGAGCAGCACCGGGCCGTCCTGCAGGGTCTTGGCGTGCGCAATCGATTGCGCTACGGAGCCGGATTCGAAGACAAAGTCGGCACGGCGCGACCAGGCCAGCGCGCAGAGCTCGTCGAGCAGCTTCTGGCCCTGCTGCAGGCGCGCACGTTCGGCGACGATGACGACAGAAAGACCAGCGCAGGGGATGTCCGACAGCGGAAAGCCGCCGAAGATGGAGGCATTGCAGACCTCTCCATCACGCTCGTCCTGCATGGCACGCTCCATGATGTCCTTCATGGGCTGGCTGGCGGGCGTCTGGCGCAGCATGTGCGTCAGCATGGGCAGGCGGCGCCACAGCAGCACCGGGTCGCTGCGCCCCTCCAGTTTGGCGCCTATGCTGCGCGCCACGCGCGCGCCGGTTTCGTAGATGTCCACATGAGGATAAGTGCAGTAGCCGGCAATTACAGTGGCGTTGCGTATCAGTTCGCTGCTGAAGTTGGCATGAAAATCCAGCGCCACGCCTATCGGCAGGCCCGCCGGGGTGCATGCCCGCAGGCGGCGCAGCAGCTCGCCCTCGGCGTCGGGGTAGCCGTCCACCACCATGGCGCCATGCAAATCCAGCAAAACCGCGTCGCAGCCCTTGGCGGCGCTGCGCACCACGGCGTCGCACAGGTGCTCGAAGGCCTCGCGCGTCACCGTGCCGCTGGGCACGGCGCTGCCATAGACGGCAAAGTCGACCTCGGCGCCCAGCTCGCGCGCCATGTCCAGGTAGGCCGTGGCGGCGTTCTTCGTGCCCTCGCAGGCCAGGCGCGCGGCCTCGCCAAAGGCGGGCGCCTGGCCCGTGCCGCGGCGAAAGTCGCTGAGTATGGTGGGAATGGGCGAGAACGTGTTCGTTTCGTGGCGAATCAGGGCAATGACGAATTTCATGGCTTCATCTCTCCTCACTGCTTTTCCAAGCCGGACTTCTCGACCAGCACGCCGTAGCGCTGTGTTTCCTGCAGCAAAAAGGCCTTGGCCTTGGCGGGCTCCAGCATCACCGGGTCCAGGCTCAGCATGGTCATGGTCTTGACGAAGTCGTCCTCCTTCACGGCGGTCTGCAGCACGGCATATAACTTGTCGAGCACGGCCTGCGGCGTGCCGCTGCGCATCACCACCGACAGGTTGGACTGCACCACCAGGGCCTTGGGGTCCTTGGCGTCCTGGGTGATGGCCTGCGGGAACTCCTTGACCGGCGTGCCCTGCAGCACGGCCACGGGCAGCACGCGGCCGCCGCGCGCGGCATGCTGGGC
>JAFEES010000282.1 GCA_018240995.1 Pseudomonadota bacterium
CACACCGTGGCCGGGCCATAGACCTCGGTCAGGCCGTAGACATGGGTCAGGTCGAAGCCGAGCTTTTCCATGCCCTCGATCATCGAGGCCGGCGGCGCGGCGCCGGCCACCATGGCCTTGATGCCCGCCGGCACGCCGGCCTTCATGGCGGCCGGGGCATTCACCAGCAGGCCATGCACGATGGGTGCGCTGCAGTAATGCGTGACACCATGCTTGCGCATGGCATCAAAGATAGCCTGTGCCTCGACGCGGCGCAGGCAGACGTTGACGCCGGCACGCGCCGCCACCGTCCACGGGAAGCACCAGCCATTGCAGTGGAACATGGGCAGGGTCCACAGGTAGACGGCATGCTTGGGCATGTCCCACTCCAGCACGTTGCTGATGGCGTTGATGGTGGCGCCGCGGTGGTGGTAGACCACGCCCTTGGGGTTGCCGGTGGTGCCTGACGTGTAGTTGAGGGCGATGGCATCCCACTCGTCGCCCGGCAGCTCCCAGGCGAACTGGGGGTCGCCCGCGGCCAGAAACTCCTCGTAGGTCTGCTGGCCCACGCGCAGCTCGGCCGCGCCATAGACCTCGTCCTCCACGTCGATCAGCAGCAACGGCGCCTTGGACTGGCGCAGCGTAAGCGCCTTGGCAATGACGGTGGCGAACTCGGGATCGACGATCACCGCCTTGGCCTCGCCGTGATCCAGCATGAAGGCGATGGTCTCGGGGTCCAGGCGCGTGTTCAGCGCGTTGAGCACGGCGCCGGCCATGGGCACACCGAAATGCGCCTCCACCATGGGCGGGGTGTTGGGCAGCATCACCGCCACGGTGTCGTTCTTGGCTATGCCGGCACGCTGCAGGCTGCTGGCCAGGCGACGGCAGCGCGCGTAGGTCTGGGCCCAGGTCTGGCGCAGCTCGCCATGGACGATGGCCAGGCGCTCTGGGTAAACCTCGGCCGTGCGCTCGATGAAGGACAGGGGCGACAGCGGGGCGTGGTTGGCCGCGTTGCGTGACAGGTTCTGGTCGTACATGTGGTTGGCGGTCATGGAAACTCCGAAGCAAAAATTCACTACCCCCGATTACAACAAACCCGCCTGACGCCGAACTGAGCGCGCGGGCAAGAGGCTGAGAGAAAATAGCCCCGTGTCCATCCCCCAGTCGTTCATCCAGGAGTTGCTTGCGCGCGTCGACGTGGTCGATATCGTCGGCCGCTATGTGCAGCTGAAAAAAAGCGGCGCCAACTTCATGGGGCTGTGCCCTTTTCATGGGGAAAAGTCGCCCTCGTTCAGCGTCAGCCCGTCCAAACAGTTCTACCACTGCTTTGGCTGCGGCAAGAACGGCAACGCCATTGGTTTCCTGATGGACCATGCCGGCATGGGCTTTGTCGAAGCGGTGCAGGATCTGGCCCAGCAGACCGGCATGCAGGTGCCCCAGGACGACCAGTCACCCCAGGATCGCGAGCGCGCCGCAGCCCAGCGGCAGAAACAGGCCACCCTGACCGACGTGCTGGAGAAGGCCGGCGAGGCCTGGCGCAAACATCTGCGCGACAGTCCGCGCGCCATCCAGTACTTCAAGGGCCGGGGTGTATCGGGCCAGATCGCCAGTCGCTATGGCCTGGGCTACGCCCCCGAGGGCTGGCGCGGCCTGGCCAGCGTGTTCCCGGAATACGACAGCCCGTTGCTCGAAGAAAGCGGCCTGGTGATCGTGAATGCCGAGGACGGCAAACGCTACGACCGCTTTCGCGACCGGGTGATGTTCCCCATCCGTAACGTGAAGGGCGAATGCATAGGCTTTGGCGGGCGCGTGCTGGGCGACGACAAGCCCAAGTACCTGAACTCGCCCGAGACACCGGTATTCCACAAGGGGCGCGAGCTCTACGGCCTGTTCGAGGCGCGTCAGGCGATCCGCGAGATGGGCTACGCCCTGGTCACCGAGGGCTACATGGACGTGGTGGCCCTGGCCCAGCTGGGGTTTGCCAACGCCGTGGCCACGCTGGGCACGGCCTGCACGCCGGATCATGTACACAAACTGTTTCGTTTCACCGAGCAGGTGGTGTTCAGCTTTGATGGCGACGCGGCCGGGCGGCGCGCGGCGCGCAAGGCGCTCGATGGCGCCCTGCCCTATGCCAGCGACACGCGCAGCGTGAAGTTTCTGTTTCTGCCCTCCGAACATGACCCCGACAGCTTCATCCGCGCCCACGGCCCCGAGGCCTTTGCGCGCCATGTGGGCGAGGCCATGCCGCTGTCGCGCTTCCTGCTGGACGCCGCGCGCGAAGGCTGCGACTTAGGGCAGGCCGAGGGCCGTGCCCATATGCTGAGCAACGCGCGACCACTATGGTCTGCCCTGCCCGATGGCGCACTCAGGCGGCAACTGCTGGCCGAGTTGGGCGAGCTGGGTCAGCTGCCAGCCAGAGAGCTGGCCAGCCTGTGGGCACAAGACGGCGCACGCCACCCCGGCCCAGCCGGCGCGGCGCACAACGCTCCTCCGTTCGGCGACGAACCACCCTGGGGCCAGGAGCCGCCAGGGTCATGGCCTGGCGACACCGCACAGACCACCCGACCCTGGCGCAAGAGCGGCGACTGGAAGGGCAAGGGCGGCCGCTGGCGCCGCGAGGAACAGCGCCCCGCCCAACCGCCGCTGCCGCGCACGCCGGTGGCCGGCCGCGCCGACCACGCAGCGCGGCTGCTGCTGTCGCACATGCAGTTTCTCGAAGAACTTTCGCACGAAGACCATGGCCTGCTGCGCGAGCAGCCCGCGCCCCATGGCGCGCTGTTCGTGTGGCTGGAGGGCCAGCTGCACGAGCATGGCCCCCAGTCCTGGGCCGTTTTGCGCGAGGCTCTGGCCGGCCATGACAGCCAGGCCCTGGCCGAGCGCCTGATGAGCGGCAGCCACGCCCAGACCGAGGGCGACGAAGCCGAGCTGCGCGCCGAACTGCGCGGCCTGCTGAACCGCATGCTCATCGATGCGCTGAAACAGGAGCAAAACGCACTCATCGCCGCCGCGGCCCAGGATCCCACGGCACTGCAGCGATATCGCCAGCTGCAGGAGCGCCGCCGCATCCTGGAAAGCCATGGGCAACCGGGCTCTTGAAAAAATCCAAGTCGGTATAATGTAAGGTTTGTCGGCAAGAGCGACAGCAGCACCTCCGGATCAGGCAACCGCGACAACAGCGCGCAACCGCCCACCCCACCGCAAGGACTGCATCCCAAATGTTCGCCCAGACATCTTGCCCAGAGGGCCTGCCCCTCGAACCGCGCATGCCCCGGCCTGCGCCGTGCCTGACCGCGCCGATACCGCTGGCGCTTGTGTTTTCTTTGTGTGTCCTTTTTTGACCCTGAGGTTGTTCCATGCCCGTTCAAAAGTCCGCGAAGTCGCCCAAGTCCGCCACCGGCACCGCCGCACAGGCCGCTTCCGAAGCTACAACCACCGTGAAAACCGCCGCCAAGGCGCCCGCGAAAGCCGCCAAGTCCAAGGCAGCCGCTGCGCCCGAGGCGACGACGAAAGTCAAGACCGTGCCAACGCCCAAATCCTCAGCCGAGCTGGAAAAAGCCGCCGACGAACTGTTGAAGAAAAAACCCGCGCGCGCCGCCAAGGCTGCCCCAGCCGAAGACGCCCAAGAGGCGCCCAAGAAAAAACCCGGCCGCAAACCCAAGGCCGCCGACGACGAGGCAACGGCGCCCAAGGCGGCCGCCAAGAAGGCCCCCGCCAAGCGCGGCCGCAAGCCCAAGGGCAAGGAAGAAGGCCTGGAGGACGATGCCGACCTGTCCGACATCGAAGCCGACCTGGAGGGTGAGCCCGAGCCCGAGGTTGCCACCACCGAGGCCGCGCCCGCCGAGAAGGTCAAGCCCCTGCGCATGAAGATCAG
>JAFEES010000283.1 GCA_018240995.1 Pseudomonadota bacterium
CAACCTATTTCGTCCCATGAGCACCATGCACCTCGACATCGAACACCTGCTGTCCCACCCCTTCGGCTCGCTGCCCGAACTGATCGCCCGCCAGGCCGCGCTGCGCCCCCGGCACACGGCGGTGATCCTCGAAGAACAGCGCCTGGACTACGCCGCCATATGCGCCGGCATGAACCGGGTGGCGGCCAGCCTGCAGCGTGACGGCCTGGGGCCCGGCGACGTGCTGGCGATCTGCGCCGGCGCGTCCATCGAATATCTGCTGGCCTACCTGGGCGCGCTGCGTGCCGGGGTGGCGGTGGCGCCGCTGGCGCCATCGGCCACAGCCGGGCACCTGAGTGCCATGCTGGACAACTGCGGCGCGCACATGGTGCTGCGCGACCGCGAGGTGGCGGCGCAATGGCCGCTGCGCGAGGGCCCGGCGCTGCACTGCGTGGCGCTGGACGATGCGCCCGAGGCGGGCCAGCCCTGGTCGCAATGGCTGGCCACGGGCGATGCCGCGCCCGCGCCGATAGCGCCCGAGCCCGACTGGCCGTTCAACGTGATCTATTCCTCGGGCACCACGGGCGTGCCCAAGGGCATAGTCCAATCCTGGGCCATGCGCTGGGCCCATGTGCGCCGCGCCGTCATCAACGGCTATGGGCCCGATGCCGTGTCGCTGTGCGCCACGCCGCTGTATTCCAACACCACGCTGGTGGCGGCCCTGCCCACGCTGGCGCTGGGTGGCACGCTGGTGCTGATGCGCAAGTTCGACGCCGCGCACTACCTGCGCCTGGCCGAGCAGCATGGCGCCACGCACAGCATGCTGGTGCCCGTGCAGTACCAGCGGCTGCTGGCCTGCCCGGCCTTCGACGGCACGGATTTGAGCCACCTGCGCAACAAGTTTTGCACCAGCGCGCCCTTCAGCGCCAAGTTGAAGGCCGAGGTGTTGCGCCGCTGGCCCGGCCGGCTCATCGAGTACTACGGCCTGACCGAGGGCGGCGTGCGCTGCGAGCTGCATTGCCACGACTTTCCAAACAAGCTGCACACCGTGGGCCGCCCGGGCGAGGGCGCCGAGATCCGCTTCATCGACGAGCAGGGGCGTGAGCTGCCCGCCGGCGAACAGGGCGAGATCGTCGGCCATTCGGCCGGCATGATGAGCGGCTACCACCGCCTGCCCGAGAAGACGGCCGAGGTGGAATGGTTCGACGCCGAGGGCAAGCGCTACATACGCAGCGGCGACGTGGGGCGCATGGACGAGGACGGCTTCATCGTGCTGGGCGACCGCATGAAGGACATGATCATCAGCGGCGGCTTCAACATCTACCCCAGCGACATCGAGGGCGTGCTGGCGCAGCACCCGCAGGTGGCGGAATGCGCGGTGATCGGCGTGCCCTCCGAGCAATGGGGCGAGACGCCCGTGGCCTACGTGGTGCCGCGCGCTGGGGCACACGCTGATGCCGCCGAGCTGCGCGGCTGGCTCAACGAGCGCGTGGGCAAGACCCAGCGCGTGGCCGACCTGCGCATCGCCGCCAGCCTGCCGCGCAGCGAGATCGGCAAGGTGCTCAAGCGCGCCCTGCGCGATCAGTATGTGCAGGCGCCGCCTGCAAGCGCCTGACGCGCGGACTGGGAGCGCCGGCGTCCCGCCGGCACGGACTGGTTTTGCTGCCGCTACCGCCAGCGGGAGAGGCGGCACCGGTGCGCATACCTTGGTGCCGGCGGGACGCCGGCGCTCCCAGCCTTTGTGCCAGTGAATTTTCAGAATAGGAGACCGCCATGCCGATGTATTTCTTGCGACTGCGCCGCACCTTGGTCGCCAGCCTGCTGCTGCCCGCCGCCGCCCTGCTGGCGACGGCCGCCCACGCCGCCGACCCCTGGCCCACCAAACCTATCCAGTTGGTGATTCCCTACCCGCCCGGCGGCAGCGCAGACCTGCTGGGCCGGCCGCTGGCGGTGCAACTGCAGCAGCAACTGGGCCAGCCAGTGGTGCTGGAGTACAAGCCCGGCGCGGGTGGCACGTTGGCCACGCAGTACCTGGCGCGCGCCAAGCCCGATGGCTACACCGTGCTGATGGTGCTAGCCGCCCATGCCATCAACGACAGCCTGTACCCCAAGCTGCCCTACGACACGCGCAAGGATTTCGCGCCCGTATCCTGGGTGGCCAACCTGCCCATGGTGGTGGCGGGTAGCAGCAAGCTGCCCGCGAAGAATATTCAGGAACTGATACAGGCAGCCAAGGCCGTACCGGACAAGCTGACGTTTGGCTCGGCCGGCAACGGCAACACCGGGCACCTGGCGGCCGAATACTTCAGCAGCATCGCCGGTATCAAGATGACGCATGTGCCCTACAAGGGCAGCGCCGGCGTGGTCAATGCCATGCTGGCCGGTGATATCGACCTGACCTTCGACAGCATCTCCACCTCCATGCCGCACATACGCAGCGGGCGCATGCACGCGCTGGCCGTGACCAGCGCGCAGCGCTCGGCACTGGCACCGGATGTGCCCACGGTGCAGGAGCAGGGCGTGGCCGGCTTTGACGTGACCGGCTGGTATGCGCTGATCGCACCGGCCGGCACGCCGGCGGAGATCACCCAGCGCCTGAGCAGCGAGATTGCCAGCACGCTGCGCCAGCCGCAGCTGCAGACGCAGCTGGCTGCCGGCGGCTACGTGCCCGTGGGCTCCACGCCCGAGGCGCTGCAGGCACATATCGAGCGGGAAATCACGCGCTGGGCGGCGGTGGTCAAGTCCACCGGCGCCAAGGTGGATTGACCGCGCGCTGTGACGCACCGTCTGTCGCCCAGGGCTGTGTGATGCCGGGCGCCTGGGTCGGTTGAATAATTAAGAGTTGCGACTAAAATATTTCACCAGAAATACCCGGCAACCAGGAGTCGCCATGCAACGCGCAGCCCCCAACACCCAGCCAGACCCCGCCGCCGTGCTGGCCAAGGCCACGGCCCGGGCCAGCGAGCTGCTGGGGTTGACGGGCGTCGCCCTGGCCAGAACCCTTGGCCTGAGCGAGCCGACGGTCTCGCGCATCCTGCGTGGCGAGAAGTCCATAGCGCCCACCTCCAAGGAGGGCGAGCTGGCCCTGCTGCTGGTGCGCGTGTACCGCTCGCTGGACGCGCTGGTGGGCACCGACGATCACAAGCGCCGCGCCTGGATGAACACCCACAACCAGGCACTGGGCGGGCGGCCGCTGCAACTGGTGCAGAGGGCCGACGGGCTGGTGGCCACGCTGAACTACCTCGACGGCATGCGGGCGCCCGCGTGATGCTTGCCGGGCCGCCTGTGGAGCACGATTGGGAGCGCTTTTGGCCGGAGGCGGGCATAGGCGCCCAGTCCATGCTGGCGTGGCGCGGGGTGGAGGCCCAGCATGTGGTCGCCACCATGCGCCTGGTGGATAGCGCCGCCGAGCAGGATTTGCTGGAGCAATTGCTTGAAGCCAGCAAGCCCGCGCTGCCCGCAACGCACCAGCCCCGGCACTACCTGCTGCTGACGCCGTTTCGCTACCGCCCCCATCACGCCAGCCGCTTCCGGCCGGCGCATGCGCGCGGGCAGTGGTATGGCGCGCAGGCGCTGTTTGCCGCCTGCGCCGAGGTGGCGTACTGGCGCCACCGCTTCATCCGCGACAGCGCCGGCCTGCTGGACCAGGAACTGTTGACCGAGCACAGCTTCTTCCAGGCGGCGATCGACGGGCTGGCGCTGGATCTGATGGCGTCGCCCTGGAACCAGGCCCGCGATCTATGGACGCAGGGCGACGACTACGCCGCCACGCAGGCCGTGGCTGCAGGCGCGCAGCAGCGCGGCGCGCAGTGGCTGGCCTATGAATCCGCGCGCGCGAGCGGCCAGCGCTGCGCCGTGGTGT
>JAFEES010000284.1 GCA_018240995.1 Pseudomonadota bacterium
CGGGGTTTCGCTCCAACAACATCGACCCGAATGCACGCCACTGCATGGCCTCGGCCGTGGCCGGCTTCATGCGCACCTTCGGCATCGACGAGCCCATGGGCTGCTACGACGACTGCGAGCATGCCGACGCCTTCGTGCTCTGGGGCGCGAACATGGCCGAGATGCACCCCATCCTGTGGTCGCGCGTGACCGATCGGCGCCTGACGGCCAAGCATGTCAAGCTGCATGTGCTGTCCACCTTCACGCACCGCTCCTGCGAGCTGGCCGACAACGAGCTGATCTTCAAGCCGCAATCAGACCTGGCCATCCTCAACTACATCTGCAACCACATCATCCAAAGTGGCGCGGTGAATGAGGACTTCGTGAAGAAGCATGTCAACTTCCGCAAGGGCGTGACCGACATCGGCTACGGCCTGCGCCCGAATCACCCGCTGGAGCAGGTGGCCGGCAACAACGGCTACCCCGGCGCGGACGGCAAGCCCAAGGGTGCGCCAGACGCATCGGCGCCGATCAGCTTCGACGAGTTCAAGGCCTTCGTCGCCGAGTACACGCTGGACAAGGCGCATGAGCTCTCGGGCGTGCCCAAGGACAGGCTCGAAGCCCTGGCCAAGGTCTACGCCGATCCCAAGACCAAGGTCACCTCGTTCTGGACCATGGGCTTCAACCAGCACACGCGCGGCACCTGGGTCAACAACATGATCTACAACGTGCACCTGCTGGTGGGCAAGATCTCCGAGCCCGGCAACAGCCCGTTCTCGCTCACCGGCCAGCCCTCGGCCTGCGGCACGGCGCGCGAGGTGGGCACCTTCTCGCACCGCCTGCCCGCCGACATGGTGGTCACCAACCCCAAGCACCGCGAGATCTCAGAAAAGCAATGGAAGCTGCCCGCGGGCACCATCCCCGACTGGGTGGGCCTGCACGCCGTGGCGCAAAGCCGCGCCCTGAAGGACGGCAAGCTGAATTTCTACTGGACCACGACCACCAACAACATGCAGGCCGGGCCGAACATCAACGGCGAGATCTGGCCCGGTTTCCGCAACCCGGCCAACTTCATCGTGGTGTCGGACTGCTACCCGACGGTGTCGGCCATGGCGGCAGACCTGATCCTGCCCTCGGCCATGTGGGTGGAGAAGGAAGGCGCGTTTGGCAACGCCGAGCGGCGCACGCAGTTCTGGCGCCAGCAGGTCAAGGCGCCGGGCCAGGCCAAGTCCGACCTGTGGCAGTACGTCGAGTTCTCCAAGCGCTTCAAGGTCGAGGAGGTATGGCCCGCCGAGCTGCTGGACAAGGCCCCCGAATACAAGGGCAAGACCCTGTACGACGTGCTGTATGCCAACGGCCAGGTGAACAAATTCCCGCTGTCGGAGCTGCAAAAGGGCTTCGACAACGACGAGTCCAAGGAGCTGGGCTACTACCTGCAAAAGGGCCTGTTCGAGGAATACGCCGAGTTTGGCCGCGGCCATGCACACGACCTGGCCCCGTTCGACATCTATCACAAGGCCCGCGGCCTGCGCTGGCCGGTGGTGGACAACAAGGAGACGCTGTGGCGCTTCCGCGAGGGCTACGACCCCTATGTGAAGAAGGGCGAGGTGGTCAGGTTCTACGGCAAGCCCGACGGCAAGGCCTGGATCTTTGCCCTGCCCTACCAACCAGCGGCCGAGGCGCCGGACGCCGAGTACGACCTGTGGCTGTCGTCCGGCCGCGTGCTGGAACATTGGCACACCGGCTCCATGACGCGCCGCGTGCCCGAGCTGTACCGCGCCATGCCCGACGCCTGGCTCTACATGCACCCGGATGACGCCAAGAAGCGCGGCCTGCAGCGCGGCGACACCGTGAAGGTGATGACGCGCCGTGGCGAGGTGGCCACCAAGGTCGAGACGCGCGGGCGCAACAAGCCGCCGCTGGGCCTGGTGTTCATGCCCTTCTTTGACGAGCAGCGCCTGGTGAACAAGCTGACGCTGGACGCCACCTGCCCGATCTCGAAAGAGACCGACTTCAAGAAATGCGCCTGCAAGGTCGTGAAGGCCTGAGCGCCCCAGCCATCGTTGCCGCCCGCTTGCCACCATGACCGCCCCCGCCAAAGCCGCCGCGCGCCGTGAATTCATGCTCGACACCGCGAAGATGGTCTGCGGCATGGGCGCCATAGGCCTGGGCCTGGGGCTGTTGAACAAGCAGGCCAAGGCCCTGCCCGCAGGGGCCATACGCCCGCCGGGCGCGGGCAACGAAACCGACTTCCAGTCCGCCTGCATACGCTGCGGCCTGTGCGTGCGCGACTGCCCCTACGACATCCTGCGGCTGGCCACGCCGACGCAGCAGGTGGCCACGGGCACGCCCTTCTTCGTGGCGCGCAGCAAGCCCTGCGAGATGTGCGAGGACATTCCCTGCGTCAAGGCCTGCCCCACGGGGGCGCTGGATCATGGCCTGACCGACATCAACCAGGCAAAGATGGGCCTGGCGGTGCTCGTCGATCACGAGACCTGCCTGAACTTCCTGGGCCTGCGCTGCGATGTGTGCTATCGCGTCTGCCCGGTGATCGACAAGGCCATTACGCTGGAGGTGCAGCACAACCAGCGCACCGCCAAGCACACCATGTTCCTGCCCACGGTGCATTCCGAGCATTGCACCGGCTGCGGCAAGTGCGAGGCCTCCTGCGTGCTGGAGGTGGCGGCCATCAAGGTCTACCCCATCGCCCAGGCCAAGGGCGAGCTGGGCGCGCACTACCGCGTCGGCTGGGAGGAAAAGCGCAAGGCGGGCCGCTCCCTGGTGGAAGAGCGTGGCCTGATCGACCTGCCCGACCGCTTGCCCGAGGGCGTCACGCTGCCCGGCCACTTCGATCCCGGCAGCAGCAGCGCCGCCGGCGCGCTCGGCCCGGGCGAGAAATTGCCCGATGGAGCAGCGCGATGAAGCCGCCGCGCAACGCCTTCGCCCGCGACGCCATTGCCGCCAAGGGCTGGTGGGGCGCCCACCGCTGGCTGCTGCTGCGCCGTGGCGTGCAGCTGGGTGTGCTGGCGCTGTTTCTTGCCGGGCCGTGGCTGGGCTGGTGGGTCGTCAAGGGCAACCTGAACTACAGCCTGACGCTGGACACGCTGCCGCTGGCCGACCCGCTGGTGATGCTGCAGTCGCTGCTGACGGGCCACCTGCCGGAACGCAACGCCATTATCGGCGTGGCCATCGTGCTGGCCTTCTACCTGCTGCTGGGCGGGCGCGTGTACTGCGCCTGGGTCTGCCCGGTGAACATCGTCACCGACGCCGCCAGCGCGCTGCGCCGCAGGCTGGACATACGCGGTGGCGGCGACCTGCCGCGCCAGACGCGCTACTGGATGCTGGCGCTGATCCTGGCGCTGGCGGCGGGCACGGGCAGCATCGTCTGGGAGCTGGTGAACCCGGTGTCGTTGCTGCCGCGCGGGCTGATCTTCGGCATGGGTGCCGGCTGGCTGCTGATCGCGGGCATCTTCCTCTTTGACCTGTTCGTCATGAAGCGCGGCTGGTGCGGCCACCTGTGCCCCGTGGGGGCGTTCTACGGCCTGCTGGGGCGTGTCGGCCTGGTGCGCGTAGCGGCCACGCGGCGCGAGGACTGCAACGACTGCCTGGACTGCTTTGCCGCCTGCCCCGAGCAGCATGTGATACGCCTGCCGCTCAAGGGCGCGCACAAGGGCGTGGGGCCGATGATCAAGGACAGTGACTGCACCAGCTGCGGGCGCTGCATCGACGTGTGCGCCAAGGACGTTTTCAGCTTCGTGCCGCGCTTCGCGCCCAACGCGGATGGCCAGGCGCGGCGTGGCCCACAGCCAGAACCATGACCCCGAACAACTTATCCCCGCGGAGAAGCCCA
>JAFEES010000285.1 GCA_018240995.1 Pseudomonadota bacterium
TGATGTGCTCACCAAAATCCGGCCATCCTGGATCAGTTGGCGCAGAACAACTGATTCCCACGAGGTAGCCCACAAAACAAAAGCCGCAGTGCCTTACGCGCTGCGGCTTTTTGCTTTTGGCGCCCCGAAGGGCGCCGGTCGCTGGTGGGATTACTTCAGCGACAGAATCCAGCTCACCAGCTTCTTGGCCTCGGCCTCGTTCACCTGGGTGTTGGCGGGCATGGGCACGGGGCCCCACACGCCGCTGCTGCCCTTCATCACATGCTGCACCAGCGTGGCTTCGGCGCCCTTGCCGGCGTACTTCTTGGCCACGTCCTTGTAGGCCGGGCCGACAACCTTCTTGTCCACGGCGTGGCAGGCCATGCAGTTCTTGGATTTGGCCAGGGCCTCGTCGGCCATGGCGGGGGCGGCAACCGACAGTGCCATTGCAAGGGTGATCAAGGAGCTTTTCATCGCGTGGTTCCTCTTGGGGTTGGGGTACATTCAGCCTTCAATGGGATTGTAGTGTTCACGGTTGACGGGCTACAAACAATAGCTCGCACGGCATTGGGGGAAGCGATCATGTATGCGTTGTTGTTGGGCATCATATTGATATTGCTCAAATACCTGGAGGTCGGGCCGGTGGCCGGCTGGTCATGGTGGTGGGTGCTGTCACCCTTTGCCGTGGCCGTGGCCTGGTGGGCCTGGGCAGACGCCACGGGCTACACCAAGCGCAAGGCCATGGAGAAGATGGATCAGCGCAAGCAAGACCGTATCGACAAGCACAAGCAGGCCCTGGGCATGAAGGCGCGCCGCCCGCGCTGAGCGGCGGCGCGGCGGATGCGTTAAGCGTATTGGTTTTCCATTGCGTCGCGCCTCACTCGCGATGCATGAAGCCTGGGCCCACGGGCACACCCCGCCGTCATTCCCGCGCAGGCGGGAATCCACGGGGCTTGGCGGGGGGCACTGGATCCCCGCCTGCGCGGGGATGACGATGGCCCAAGCGGTTGCATTTCAATCCACCATGCCGTCCGTGAGCACGCCCCCGCCCAGCGCCTGGTACAGCGCCACCGCATCGCCCAGCAGCGTGCCGCGCGCGGCCACATGTGCGGCACGCGCCTGCAGCCACGACTGCTCGGCCGCCAGCGCCGCGGGCTTGGCCGCATAGCCCTGGCGCAGTTGCGCGCGCGTGTAGTTCAGCGTGGCTTCGCTGGCCTTCTCGCTGTCCGCCGCCATCTGCAGGGCGCGGCTGTCGGTGTCCAGCGTGTACAGCGCGTTGGCCACGTCCTGGAAGGCCGACAGCACCGCGCCGCGGTAGCGGGCGGCGGCGGCGTCGTACTCGGCCTCGGCCGCGCGCTGGTGCGCCTGCAGCGTGCCGCCGGCAAACAGCGGCTGCAGCAGGTTGGCGCCCAGCGCCCAGGTGCTGTTGCCGGCGGCGAACATGCGCGAGAAGTTGCTGGCCCCGCCGCCAAAGGCCGCGGTGATGGACAGCTGCGGCAGTCTGGCCGCCTTGGCCACGCCTATGGCCGCGCTGGCCTGCTGTACGTCGGTTTCGGCGGCGCGCACGTCGGGGCGCTGCTCCACCAGCCGCGAGGCCACGGCCTGCGGCAGCTCGGGCAGCTGGAAGGCCGACAGGGGCAGCACGGGCGGGGCCGCGTCGGGTGAGCGCGCCAGCAGCGTGGCCAGCAGGTTGCGGGTTTGTTCCAGCTCCTTGCGCAGCGGCGGCAGGGCCTGCTGCATCTGGATCAACAGGGTTTGCTGCGTGGCCACGTCCAGCCCGCTGGCGTAGCCGTTTTGCTGCTGCAGCCGCATGTGGCGCAGCTGCTCCTGGGCGGCGGCGATGGCCTGCTCGATGAGCGTGGTCTGCTCCGCCAGCATGGCGGCCTGCAGCATGGCGCCGGCCACGTTGCTCGCCAGCGTCAGGCGCGCCGCCTGCAGCTGCAGGCGCTGGCCTTCCTCGGCGGCCTGCAGGCCTTCCACCTGGCGGCGGTTGGCACCGAAGAGGTCGGGCGTGTAGCTCACGCTGAGCTGCGCCGTGTGGTAGCTGTAGAGCGTCTCGCCGCTGTTGAGCGGCGGCGACATCGACTGGCCCACGTTCTGGCGCGTGCGGTCGTAGCCCAGCTGCACGCTGGGGAAGAAGAAGCCGCGCTGGGCGATGACGTTCTGGCGCGCGGCGCGCAGCGTGGCGCGTGCCGCCTCCACGGTGGGGCTGCGCTCCAGCGCCTCCTGCACCAGCGCGTCGAGCTCGGGCGCGCCGAAGGCCTGCCACCACTGGCGCTGCACGGGCCCGGCATGGCCGGCCGTGGCCAGGGGTTCGCGTGTCAGCGCGCCGGCCTGGGGCACGGTGGGCCGCACATAGTCTGGGCCTACGGCGCAGCCCGTGGCGAGCAGGGCCGACAGGCCCAGCGCGCCCAGCAGCAGGCGCCTGCCGGACGACTTCAGGGGCGACGACGGATTACGCATAGCTACGGCCTCCCAGCCCTTCGCGCTTCTTGGCAAACTTCACGCGCCGCAGCACCGCCAGGCGCAACGCCGGCACCACCAGCAACAGGAACAACGGGCCGATGATCATGCCGCCCACCACCACCGTGGCCAGGGGGCGCTGCACCTCGCTGCCAATGCTGTGCGACAGGGCCGCGGGCAGCAGGCCCAGGCTGGCCGACAGCGCCGTCATGAGCAGGGGGCGCATGCGGGCGTTGTAGGACTCCTCCATGGCCAGCAGGTGGTCATGGCCGCGCGCGCGCAGACCGCGGTAGTAGGTCAGGATCAGGATCCCGTCCATCACCGATACGCCCAGCAGCGAGATGAAGCCGATGATGGCCGAGATGCTCAGCACCTGTCCCGTGGCGTACAGCGCCAGAATGCCGCCGAACACCGTGAACGGCACCGAGGCCAGCGTCAGCAGGCAGTAGGTGAAGTTGTTGAACAGCGCGTACAGCAGCGCGAACACCAGCAGTATGGCCACGGGAATGGCGATCATCATGCGCGCCTTGGCCTGCTGCAGCGATTCGAACTCGCCCGCATAGATGATGCGGTAGCCCTGGGGCAGCTTCACCTCCTGCGCGATGCGGCTTTGCACCTCGGCGACGGTGCCGCCCAGGTCGCGCCCGCGCGCGGTGAACTTCAGCGGTATGTAGCGCTCGTTGCTCTCGCGGTAGATGTAGGTGGCACCGGTGTCCAGCGAGATCGTGGCCAGGTCCGACAGCGGTATGAACGAGGTCGCGCCCGAGCTGGTGGTGTAGCCCACGCGCAGCGCCCGCACCGACTCGGGCGTGGCCCGGTCGCCCTTGCCAAGGCGCACCGTGAGGCCGAAATGCCGGTCGCCCTCGAGCACCGAGGTGGCCTCCACGCCCGCCAGCGCGGCCTGGATGGAACTGGCCACGTCGCCCGTGTTCAGGCCGTAGCGCGCGGCGCGCTCGCGGTCTATCTGTATGTTCATGTTGGGCTGGCCCAGGATGTGGAACACGCCCAGGTCGGCCACGCCGTCGATGTGCGACATCACCTCCTGAACCTGGGCGGCCAGTTTTTCCAGCGTGGCCAGGTCGGGACCGATGATCTTCACCGAGTTGGCGCCCTTCACGCCGGACAGGCCCTCCTGCACGTTGTCCTGGATGTACTGCGAGAAGTTGAAGCTGACGCCGGGGAACTCGGCCTCGAATTTATGTTGCAGCTCGGCCACCAGCTTGGCCTTGGTCATGCCCGGGCGCCATTTGTCGAAGGGCTGCAGCGGCGCGAACAGCTCCACGTTGTTGAAGCCCGCGGCGTCGCTGCCGTCATCGGGGCGGCCGTGCTGCGACACCACGGAGACCAT
>JAFEES010000286.1 GCA_018240995.1 Pseudomonadota bacterium
CCTTCAGCCCATATCCTCAAGCCAGATCACCCAGACGAGGACTATCCCCATTCCGTCATCAACGAATGGTTCGTCATGCGTCTGGCCCAGCGGCTGGGCTTGGATGTGCCCAACGTGCATCGGCGCTACGTGCCCTCGCCGGTGTACCTGGTTGATCGTTTTGACCGGGTGCTTGGCTCCCAGGGGTGGCAGCGCCGTCACGTCATCGATGCCTGCCAGCTGCTTGGACTGGATCGCAGCTTCAAATACAGTCAGGGCAGCATGGATAGCCTGGCGGCTTTGGCCAGGGCCTGCCGTAGCCCGGCTGTGGTGCGCACTCGATTGTTTGCCTGGCTGGTGTTCAACGTGCTCGTGGGCAACAGCGATGCCCACCTGAAGAACCTCAGCTTTCTGGTCTCGCATGAGGGCGTACAGCTGGCACCCTTCTACGACCTGCTCAGTGTCGCCACCTATGACTCGCTGGCCTTCGACAAGAGCGGCTGGCCCGCGCAAACCCCGTTGGCTTGGTCCATTCTGGGCGTTCATCACTTCTCCGATATCCGTCGTGACGTGCTGCTGGAGGCAGGTGGGGCGCTGAATTTGGCCAAAGGCACGGCAGAGCGCTTGTTGGAAAACCTGCGCCATCGCGTAATACCTGAGGCTGAAGCGCTGTACGCCGAGGTCGAGGCCGAAAACACCCGGATCGTTCAGATGTGCCCAAAACTGTCTGCCACCCTGGCAGGCGAATTGCGCTGCCTCAGGGCCATCTTGCACACCGTCCTCAAAGAGATGGCCAAGCAAATCGCTTGACACGTGGTCGCCGTAGATGCCGCCACCGTCAAAGATATAGCCTAACTATGTTGTAGTATGTTGTATAGTGCTGCTACTATCTACATGTGGGGGCATGTATGGCCATCAGTATCGAAGATGTTTATTCCGCTGCCGATCGGCTTTCTGACTCAGGGCAGCAGCCAACACTGGCAGCAGTGCGTTCCGCATTGGGCGGTGGAAGCTTTACCACCATCAGTGAGGCGATGAAATCCTGGCGATCCAAGCAACAAGCGGCTGCAACTCCAGTTCGTGAGGCAGCTCCTGTCGCAGTTATGGAGCGTCTCAATCAGCTGGGCGCAGATGTGTGGGCGATGGCCCTTAGCATGGCCAATGACCGCCTCGCCAAAGAACGGGAGGCCTTTGAGGATTCCAAGGCGGCCATCGAGTGCGCTCACAAAGAGGCCGCCGAGTTGGCTGACCAAATGGCAGCCGAACTGGAATCAACACGAAAGCAGCTTGAGCAGCAGGGCGCCGTGCTGAGCGCTGCACAGGAGGCCGTGCAAACATCGCAGGCAGCGTTGGCCGAGGTGAGAAGGCGCTCTGACAGCTTGGCCGAGCTTCTGGAGCGTGAGCGAACGCTGAGCAAAGAGATGCAGGCCAAGGCTGAGGCCGCCATTGCCGATGCCGCCAGACTTGCGGGGAAATTGGAGATCTTGCAGGCCCAGGACAATCTGGGCCGCTAACGCATGCGTATGGAGTAACGAGGGCCAATAGGGCAAAAACTAGGGCCGACATAAGTCGGCCCCAGAGATGGATCGCGCGATTAGCGCGCACAAAAGCTACATCCCAAGCTCATGGCCAGGGCATGGTGAGCGTCCAAGACGCCAACAGCCGTGAGGCCGTGCAGACCATCACTTACGCTTCTTGGTGTCGTCGACCCAGAAGCGGAAGCACTTGCCGTTCTTTGGGTAAATCGTGCGGCCATTCTTGACGATGTAGCGGCAGATCACCCAACGGCCACCAGTACGTTCGGCGGACATAGGAACCTTCCTCACGGACATGCCGTGCAAAGGGTTGCTGGGGTTGCCGATTGCAGCGCCAAACCATAGGGCGTAAAATCCCCAGGCTTTTCCGCAAAGAAAGCGCCGCCGATGCCTCACCCGTAGTCGGCACCTGGGTGGCGGGAACTGGTACTTCCCGCCACCAACCTTGATCAGAACAGGCTCATCTGGCCTGGATGCGAGCGCCAGTGTTCACATACCCACTCCCAGCGACCAAAGCGGCGGCGGGTGTAGCGGCGAACAAACACCGACTTCACGCGACAGTAGGACATGGCGTCCCTCCGTAACGAATTGAGAGGTTTTGGCTTGCCTGTCCACGCTGAACTGGTAGAGTTCGCCTTTGTCTTCCCCAAGACATTGCGTGTGCAGGTGGTTTGGTAGCCCCCTATTCACCATTCCGAAGAGCCCCGAGATGTTGGTAGCATCTCGTGGGCTTTTTCATTCACTGCCGTACTCCCACAAAGGGAAGCTGGGAGTGAGCGTTTTCAGCTTGCCCACCAGGGTTTTGATACGATAGGTGGCTGATTCGACACTTGTGCCGCACATGGCCGCCAGTTCCTGGGGTGATTTGGCGATCTGGCATGCAGCGAGAGGCATCATCAGGGCTGCCGTACCGGCCTTGGCCTGCCACTCGGAGTCTTCGCAGAAGCGGTGACCTCCCAAGGTAGCGCCGCGGTACAGAGTAATCGGATGGGCCTGCGCAATGTGGCTCAGCTCGTGAATGACGGTACTGCGCCCAAAAGGGTTCTCTGCGTGCAGCTTGTCGTAGACATCTTCACGCATCACCACAACGTTGCCGTCGGGAGAGGTGATCGTGAAGGCGGCGCATTCGTCAATCTCATCAATGCCGGCGGTGCGGTACGGGTAGCCGATTTGCGGGAACGTGCGCTCAAAGATGGTGAGCGCGTCCAGGCAGAAGCGCTCCCCCTTTTTCACCGGCAGATTGGGGCGGATGGAGTCCGCCAACTTCTCAATCGAGGCATAACTTGCAGCTTTGACCTTGAGCCCGCTGGGCACCCGGATTACGCCATCTTTCACTATCGTCGTCATACCGATCCTTGTTGTTAAACCTTGCCCTTGGTGCCCTCGATCCAGCTCAGGATGGCAGGAGTCGGCGTAGCACCTTCTTGCAGCCGCCGAGCAAACGCCGCGATATGCCCGCGCGCCTCCGGAGACATGCCCTCTGTGTCGATGATCTGCTTGGACTGCTCGGCAGCATCACGCACCTGACGGATCTGTTCCTGGTCGCAGTACTGCCCCAGAAACGCAATCGCACTGTCAATGTGCTTCTGCGCCAAACGCTTCTCTCCGAACTCCATTGAACTGAGGTATGCCGAGCTGATGCCCATGGCCTCGGCCATGGCTTTCAATGACAGCCCGTGCCTAAGCCGTATTACGCGGACGGCTTCTCCAAATGGCGTCAATTTCATGATTTCTCCTTAGCCGGGCGCCGTAGTGGTTGATTGGCTGGTACTGTGTATAGATTGGGCGTGAGTAGTGTGGCCCCCGGCAATCACAGTATAGCTCAGAAGTTTTCCAAAAAGTGAACAACTTTTCTTATTTGATGATGATAGTTTGGGCTTGGTGAGTATGGAAAAGGCACTGCCCCGCAGGGCGGCGCGCTGCACAGGGTGCAATCAGCCCTTGGCCGGAGCCATCATCGCCTGCAACTGCTCGATCACCCCTGGCTCCCACGAACACGCAAGCCTGCGCATCCGCGATCGGCACGTTGAACACCTGCTCGAACACCGCCCGCCGCAAGTGCGCCAGCCGCCCCGCGCGATACGCCTGTTCGGGCTTCATGCGCCCAGCACCTGGCGCACCGCTGCGCTACGGATCACACTCGACCAGCGCGACAAAGCCGTCATCGGCCAGCTTCTGATGCTCGGGACACAGGCCTCAGCCCGTCTTCGTACGGCGCTCCATGCTCGCGCGCAGGCGGCGATCCAGCAGGACGCTG
>JAFEES010000287.1 GCA_018240995.1 Pseudomonadota bacterium
CGCGCCGTCTGCGCGATACCGGGCACACCAGCTTTCATGATTACCTGGGCTGGCTGGAGGGCGAGGACGGGCCGGAATGGCAGGAGTTCGTGAACGCGCTCACCACCAACCTCACGGCCTTTTTCCGGGAGCAGCATCATTTCGAGGTGCTGGCGCAGCTGCTGCGCGCGCGCCCGAGTGGGCCGTGGAGCATCTGGTGCAGCGCCGCATCCACCGGCGAGGAGCCGTACTCCATCGTCATGACGGCGTTGGAGACGCTGCAGCCGCGCGCCCAATTCAAGCTGGCCGCCAGCGACATCGACTCCAACGTGCTGGCGAAGGCGGCGCGCGGTGTCTACCGCCAAGACGGCCTCAAGGGCCTGAGCCAGGCGCAGCTGCAGCGCTTCTTCCAGCGCGGCAAGGGCGACAACGCCGGTATGGCGCGCGTGCGCCCCGAGCTGCGCCAGCCCATCGACTTCCTGAGCGTGAACCTGATCCGCGACGACTGGCCGTTTCGCGAGCCCTTCGATGTCATCTTCTGCCGCAACGTGATGATCTACTTCGACGAGGCCACGCAGCGGCGCGTGCTCGAGCGCATGCACCGCGTGCTCAAGCCGGGCGGCATGCTGTTTGTCGGCCACGCGGAAAACTTCAGCGATTCACGCGACCTGTTTGTCCTGCGTGGCAAGACGGTCTATGAACGCGTGTGACGAATAGGCTGTATATGAGCTCCCTGCCAATGGCATCCCCGCTGCAGCCCGGTGCGCAGCCCGAACGCCGGCGCCTGCCGCGCATCACGCCCCTGGCCGGCGAGGCACAGGCCCCGGCCGCCGCCGCGCCCACACTCAGCCTGCCGCAACTCAAGGCGCAGGCGCGCAAGTCGGGCGAGGCCTCGTTTTTCTTCTTCGACCCGCATTTCCAGCACAACGCCGTGAAGGTGCTGCCGGGCGAGTATTTCGTCGCCCGCGAACAGCTGGCCATCATGACGGTGCTGGGTTCATGCATTGCCGCCTGCCTTTGGGACAGCCGCATGCGCGTGGGCGGCATGAACCATTTCATGCTGCCCGATGGCGACAGTGGCGACGCGTCGGGGCGCTATGGCTCCTATGCCATGGAACTGCTCATCAACGAGATGATGAAGCAGGGTGCGCGCCGCGAGACGCTGCAGGCGAAGATCTTTGGCGGCGGCCAGGTGATGGCCAACTTCACCACCATGAACGTGGGCGAGCGCAACACGCGCTTCGTGCAGGACTACCTGGCCACCGAGCGCATCCCCGTGGTGTCCGAGGACGTGCTCGACATCTATCCGCGCAAGGTGGTGTTCTTCCCGGTCACGGGCAAGGCCATGGTCAAGCGCCTGGCCCACGCCCATCCCGAAGCCATGGCGCAGGAGACGCGCGGCAACGCCGCCAGCGTGGCGCGTGCCACCAGCGGCGGCTCCGTGGATCTGTTTTGAGATGAGAAAGCTAGCGATATGAAGCCCAAGATTCGCGTGATCGTGGTGGACGATTCGGCCCTGGTGCGCAGCCTGCTCGCCGAGATCATCAACCGCCAAGCCGACATGGAGTGCATAGGCACGGCCAATGACCCGCTGATCGCGCGCGAGATGATCCGCGAGCAAAACCCCGACGTGATCACGCTGGACGTGGAAATGCCGCGCATGGACGGCATCGACTTCCTGGGCCGGCTGATGCGGCTGCGGCCCATGCCGGTGGTGATGATTTCCACGCTGACCGAGCGCGGCGCCGAGGTGACCATGAAGGCGCTGGAGCTGGGCGCCGTGGACTTTGTCGCCAAGCCCCGCGTGGGCCTGAGCAGCGGCCTGAACGAGCTGGCCACGCAGATCGTGGAGAAGATCCGCGTCGCCGCGGCGGCCCATGTGCGCCGCATGCCGGTGCGCGCCGCCACTGCTGCGCAGCCCGATGGCAATGCGCAGGCTGCGCCGGCGCCCGTCAGCGCCTCGGCCCTGCTGGGGCGCGTGTCCACGGAGAAGGTGATCTGCATCGGCGCCTCTACCGGCGGCACCGAGGCCATACGCGAGGTGCTGGTGCACATGCCGGCCGACTCGCCGGCCATCGTCATCACCCAGCACATGCCGCCGGGCTTCACCACCAGCTTTGCGGCGCGGCTCAACAGCCTGTGCCAGATCACCGTGAAGGAGGCCGTGAACGGCGAGCGCATCCTGCCCGGCCATGCCTACATCGCGCCGGGCGGCAAGCAGTTCCATATCGCGCGCAGCGGTGCCAACTACGTCGCCGTGGTGGATGACGGCCCACCCGTGAACCGGCACAAGCCGTCGGTGGAGGTGCTGTTCAAGTCCGCCACCACGGTGCTGGGGCGCAATGCCTACGGCATCATGCTCACCGGCATGGGCGCCGACGGCGCCGCCGCCATGCGCGAGATGAAGGATGCCGGCAGCTACAACTACGTGCAGGACGAGGCCAGCTGCATCGTCTTCGGCATGCCGCGCGAGGCCATCGCCCATGGCGCCGCCGACGAGGTGCTGCCGCTAACGCAAATTGCGCCGGCGCTGATCGCGCGCCTGCGCGGCGCCACCGACCGGCTGCATCACCGCATCTGAGTGGCGCTTACGCCGACAGCGCTGACCAGCGCTCCAGCGCCTGCATCAACAGCTCCTCGATCTCGCCGTCGCGCGCATGCAGCGCCGCGGCGCGCGCGCCGTCCCTGGCATACAGGCTGCCGTCGGCGAGCTCGTCGCGTATCGCCTTCTGCTCGGCCTCCAGTGCGTCAATCTGGGCCGGCAGTTGCTCCAGTTCGCGTTGCTCCTTGTAGCTGAGTTTCTTTTTTTGTAGCTGTTCACGCCTATCTGGTGGACGTTTGGCCTCGTTTTGGCCTGTATTCTTGGCGGCAGGTGCCGCACTGCCAACCAGTTCTCGGCTGCGGCGTGACTGCGTCAGCCAGTCTTGCACGCCGCCCTCATATTCGCGCCACAGGCCATCGCCTTCGACGGCAATGGTGCTGGTGACCACGTTGTCCAGGAAGCTGCGGTCGTGGCTGACCAGGAACACCGTGCCGTCGTAGCCCTGCAGCAGCTCCTCCAGCAGCTCCAGCGTGTCTATGTCCAGGTCGTTGGTCGGCTCGTCCAGCACCAGCACATTCGCCGGGCGTGCGAACAGCCGCGCCAGCAGCAGCCGGTTGCGCTCGCCACCCGATAGCGAGCGCACGGGCGAATGCGCGCGCGCCGGCGAAAACAGGAAGTCGCCCAGGTAGCTCTTGACATGCTTGCGCTGGCTGCCGATCTCTATCCACTCGCTGCCCGGGCTGATGAAGTCCTCCAGCGTCGCGTCCAAGTCGATGGCGTTGCGCATCTGGTCGAAGTACGCCACCTGCAGGTTGTTGCCGCGGCGCACGCTGCCGCTGTCGGGTTCCAGCTCGCCCAGGATGAGCTTGAGCAGCGTGGTCTTGCCGGCGCCATTGGGGCCAATCAATCCGACCTTGTCACCACGCAAGATGGTGGCGCTAAAGTCGCGCACTATCGTCCGGTCGCCATAGGCCTTGCTCACGCGCGTGAGCTCGGCCACTATCTTGCCCTGGTAGCCGCCTTGGCCGCCAGAGGCGATGTCCATCCTAACGCTGCCCAGCGCCTCGCGCCGCGCCGCACGGTTGGCACGCAGCGCTTCCAGGCGACCGATACGGCTTTGGCTGCGCGTGCGCCGCGCCTCCACGCCCTTGCGTATCCAGACCTCCTCCTGCGCCAACAGCTTGTCGGCGCGCGCGTTGATCACCGCCTCCTGCGCCAGTTGC
>JAFEES010000288.1 GCA_018240995.1 Pseudomonadota bacterium
GCGCCGGCGATGAACACCTTGGCCGGCGGCACCTTGCCCGCCGCCGTGATCTGGCCGTTGAAATAGCGGCCGAAGGCATTCGCCGCCTCGATCACGGCGCGGTAGCCGGAGACGCCCGCGGTGGAGGTCAGCGCGTCCATCTTCTGCGCGCGGCTCAGGGTGCGCGGCAGGCAGTCTATGGCCAGCACCGTGGCCTTGCGCGCGGCGAGCTGCTCCATCAGTTGCGGGTTCTGGGCCGGCCAGACGAAGTCGATCAGCGTGCCCCCTTCGCGCATCAGGCCCACCTCGCCCTCGCTGGGCGGGCGCACCTTGAGCACGATGTCGCTCGCGCCCCACAGCGCCGCGGCACCATCGATGACCTGTGCCCCGGCGGCGCGGTAGGCGTCATCGCTGAAATTGGCGGCCTCGCCCGCACCGGCTTCCACGGTCACCGCGAAGCCCAGCTTGATGAGTTTTTCCACCACATCGGGCACGGTGGCGACGCGCTTTTCGCCCGGGAATATTTCCCGGGGTATGCCAATGCGCTGCACTTGCGCCTGCGGGGTTGCTTCGGTCTGCATGGGTGGTCTCCTAGAGTTTGGTATTCGTTGTGCAAGGCCGTGGGAACCGGCGTGCGTCAGGGTACGGCCGCGGCGTATGGGAAGGGCGGAATGGCCAGGTAGCCGTCCATCATGCCGGTGCTCACGCGCACCGCCTGGGCCAGCTCATGGCCCCATTGCAACGCGGGCCTGCCCGCGACCAGGAATTCCGCGTTGTTGCGCGTCTTGGGGCGCAGCAGGCGCTGGTCGGCCAGCACCTCTACTGCCACCATGGCACCGCCCTCGGTGGCGTAGCGGTAGCTCATGTAGGAATACGGCGCGCTCACGGCCAGCTTGTGCCCGGCCAGCCATTGGGCCAGGTCGGGCTGGTTTTTTTCCAGCCACTGCGGGCCATCCACCCAGCGCTTGAAACGCAGGCAATCCATGCGCACGCGGCTGCCCACGGTGGCGTCCTCCACCGCAACGCCCTGCTGCGGCGGGCAGTTGCCGGTCCAGAGCATCGGGCCTTGCCAGTCATTGCCGCGATTGGCCTGCACGCGCAGCACGGCCAGCAGCTCCTGGTGCGCGCCGCGCAGGCCCAGGGTGCGGGTCTGCAGCGCAATGCGGCCGTCGGGCTGCGGCAGCAGGCGCACCGCCTGATCCGAGGCGCCCAGGTCTTCCCAGGCACCCGCGGGCAGGGCCAGGCGCACGCGGCCGGCGGGATACTCGGTCTGCTGCGAAGCCAGCGGGGCGCAGGCGGTCAGCACCACCAGCACACCAGGCAACAGGCATCTGATTGTCGAAATCACCTGATTCATGGAGGAAAAAACAAGAACCGCCGACACTGCGCCAGCACGGGCCAACTGACCGCAAGCTTACATGAAGAATTTTGTCGCCCCAACCCACGGGGCGCTGCGTGCGGCAACCGCACACCGTGTGCGAAAAAAGACCCGGCGCCCGTGGGGGGCCGGGTCTTGCGCAAGTCGCTGGGTAAATGGCTGACGGGTGCGCGATCAGTTCACCAGCTGGCGCAGTGCACCGGCCGCGTATTTGGCCGCCATTTCATCAAGGGTGTATCCCTTGACCTTGGCGCCCTGGCCCTCGCAGCCGAACTCCAGGTAGCGCTGCTTGCAGATCGCCTTGGCGGCCTCGCGCGCGGGCTTCATCCATTCGCGCATGTCGAACTTGTCGGGGTTCTCGGCCTGGAACTTGCGCACCGCACCGGTCATGGCCATGCGGATGTCGGTGTCGATGTTGATCTTGCGCACGCCGTGCTTGATGGCTTCCTGGATCTCCTTGACCGGCACGCCATAGGTCTGCTTCATCTTGCCGCCGAACTGGTTGATGATGGCCAGCAGATCCTGCGGCACGCTGGAGCTGCCATGCATCACCAGGTGGGTGTTGGGGATGCGCGCATGGATTTCCTTGACGCGCGAGATGGCCAGCACGTCGCCCGTGGGCGGGCGCGTGAACTTGTAGGCGCCATGGCTGGTGCCGATGGCAATCGCCAGGGCGTCGAGCTGCGTGGCCTTGACGAACTGCGCCGCCTCCTCGGGGTCGGTCAGAAGCTGGCTGTGGCTCAGCTTGCCGGCCGCGCCCACGCCGTCTTCCTCGCCAGCCTCACCGGTCTCCAGGCTGCCCAGGCAGCCCAGCTCGCCCTCCACCGTGGCGCCAATCTTGTGCGCCATGGCAACGACCTGGCGCGTCACTTCCACGTTGTAGTCAAAGTCGGCCGGGGTCTTGCCGTCTTCCCTGAGGCTGCCGTCCATCATCACCGAGCCAAAACCCAGGTTCAGCGCGCCCTGGCAGATGGCGGGCGAGGTGCCGTGATCCTGGTGCATGACCAGCGGGATATGCGGATAGGCCTCGGCGGCGGCGGCGATCAGGTACTTGATGAAGCTCTCGCCGGCGTACTTGCGCGCGCCGGCGCTGGCCTGCAGGATCACCGGTGCGCCCACCTCGTCGGCGGCGGCCATCACGGCCTGCACCTGTTCCAGGTTATTGACGTTGAAGGCGGGAATGCCATAGCCGTTGTCGGCGGCATGGTCGAGAAGTTCGCGCATCGAGACGAGAGGCATGTCGTGGATCCGTTCGAAGGTTGCTGGAAAACACGGTTGGTAACCGCGTGGTAACCTGCGATTTTACGACACGCTCCAGATCTCCCAAACGCATCCCAAAACCGCATGAACAGCAACTGAATTGCCGTTTCAGCGCCGGTTCAGCCCACCTGCCTATCGTGCCTGCAGATGCGCCCCTCGGTCGCAGGCAACACCATGTTCGAATTCGACCGCATTCTCTTTCTGGCCGTCAACGCCACACCCGACACGCCGCATGCCGTGGTGCAGCTGGCCATCTTCATCTCCAACATACTGCCCTGGCTGGCCCTGTGCGCCCTGCCGCTGTTGTATGTGCGTGGCGCCATGCCGCTGCGCCGCGCGCTGCTGCTGTGCCTGGCCAGCCTGGCCCTGGCCTGGTGCGCCACGCAGGCCATACGCTGGGCCATCCCCATGCCGCGGCCGGCGCAGCTGGGCCTGGGCATGCAGTGGGTGCCGCATGGCCTGCGGCCCGGCTTTCCCAGCATGCACATGGGCGGCGCCAGCGCCGTGGCCATGGGGCTGACACTATGGGGCCCGCGCCGCCTGGCGCTGGGGGCCTGGGTCTGTGCGCTGCTGATGGGCTGGAGCCGGCTGTGCCTGGGCGTGCACTTCCCCACTGACGTGCTGGCCGGCCTGCTGACCGGCAGCGGTTGCGCGCTGTTGGCGGCGCTGGCCGCACGCTGGCTGGTGCGGCCGCGGATGATCAGCGCACGCGGCAAATCTTGAGCATGTTGGTGCCGCCGGGCTGGCCCATGGGCTCGCCACAGGTGATCACGTACAGGTCGCCCTGCTGCACGATGTTGCGCGCCTTCAGGTGGCGCTCGGCCTGCTCCAGCGCCGTGTCGCGGTCGGCGCTGGTGTCCATGAGCAGGGGACGCACGTTGCGGAACATGGCCATGCGCCGCTGAGTGGCCACCTTGGGGGTCAGGGCGTAGATCGGGATATGAATGCGGTGGCGGCTCATCCACAGGGCGGTGGAGCCGCTGTCGGTCATGGCGACGATGGCCTTGGCGCCCAGGTGATGGGCAGTGAACAGCGCACCCATGGCCACGGACTGGTCGATGCGCCCCGCCGTCTCGCCGTCGAAGTCGGCGTCGCGGTCCGGGTCCTCCGCGGCCTCGGCGGC
>JAFEES010000289.1 GCA_018240995.1 Pseudomonadota bacterium
CTACACAAGTCCCTGCGCTGGGCCCTCCTCCCCTCTCCCCTCGCGGGAGAGGGGCTGGGGGAGAGGGGGGATGTCCGGGAGCAAAGCCTTGACCTTGCCCCCTCTCCCCAACCCGCGAGGGGAGAAGGAGCAAAACCCGCGTCAATCAAGCGTTGTGGGCTGCTCAAAAGATGTGTAGATACCCATGCCCAAAGAGGGCGGGAGTGAAGTCCGCCGGCCTAGCCTCCCGCTGCGGCGCCTCGATCTCCCGCACCAGCCGCAGTCCCACCAGCGTGTAGCGCGTCTGCGGCGTGTTCCAGTTGCGAAAGGCGCAGCGCGCGTACAGCGGCCAGGTGTGCCAGGAACCGCCGCGGCGCAGGCGCACCTGGCCGCGCGCCGGGCCCTGGGGGTCGTCACTGGGGGCGTGGGCGTAGCTGTCCGCGCCATACCAGTCCGACACCCATTCCCACACATTGCCCAGCATGTCGTGCACGCCAAAGGCATTGGGCGCGTAGCTGCCCACGGGCGCGGTGAAGGCATGGCCGTCGTGCCCCGGCGCGGCCTGGGCCCGCCAGCGCGGCCAATGGGGCGCGGCGTCCTGGTCGAACACGTTGGCGTGGCGGGCCAGCGCCGCCGGGTCGTCGCCATGGGGGTAGCGCGTGCGCGTGCCGGCGCGGCAGGCGTATTCCCACTCGGCCTCGCTGGGCAGGCGGTAGCGCCGGCCCTCGGTGGCCGACAACCAGGCCGCCAGCGCGTGCGCGTCGTGCCAGGTGAGGTTCACCACCGGGTGATCCTCGCCCTGGACAAAACCGGGGTTGCGCCAGGAATAGCGCGGGTCGCGCCCCTCGAAGGCATCGCCGCGCGCGCTTTTGTCGGGGTCATAGGCGGGGTTGTAGCCGTAGCCGCCGGTGCCGTCGGCCTCGGCCTCGGTGACATAGCCGGAGGCCTGCACGAAGCGGCGGAACTGCCCCACCGTGACCTCGGTCTGCCCCAGGTAGAAGGCGCGCGTGATGCGCACCCGGTGCACCGGCGCCTCGTCGGCCAGTTGCTCCAGGCGCCGGCGCTCCAGCTGCGGGTAGGCGCGCGCCAGCGCCTCCACGGCCTCGTCGCTACCCATCAGAAAGCTGCCCGGCGCGATGCGCACAAAGGGCATGCCCAGGGAGTTGTGCCACGGCGGCGGCGCGGCCTGCGCCCAGGCTGGCGACACCAGCAACGTCGCCGCCGCCAGGCATAGCTGTTGCGCAATGATGGGAAAGACAGCTGCCATGGGCGACTCCAGCACAATGTGAACAAGCTTGCCGCGGTGGCACTACCGCAGCGCTTGGCGCATAATACACAAGTGCTTACATTTAACGCCGCCACCGATTCATGACCCCACACGCTGGCCACGACCCCGCCCTGCCGGCCATCGTGCTCGATCTGCTGCAGGCCAGCGAGCAGCTCGTGGCCATCTTCGATGTGCACGACGTGCTGCGCTTTGCGAATGCGCCATTCCAGCAGGCCTACCACCTGCACCCCGATGGTCGCAGCACCTGGGTGGATCTGATGCGTGGCAACTACGACCAACAGCGCGGCACTGCGGTGCATGCGCAAGACTTCGACGCCTGGCTGGCCTCGGCGCGCTCACGCCGCGGCAAGCTGCCGTTTCGCGCCTTCGAGACCGAGCTGCACGGCGGGCGCTGGATCTGGATGACCGAAACCACCCTGGCCAGCGGCTGGATGCTGTGCGTGGCCAGCGACATCAGCGCCCTGAGCCAGGACAGCCGCAGCCTGCGCCAGACCCGCGACCAGGCCCTGCGCGCGGCGCAGACCGACGCCCTCACCGGCATCAGCAACCGCACCCACGTCGTGCAGCAGGCCGACGCGCTCATCGCCCAGGGCCAGCCCTTTGTGCTGGTGCTGCTGGACCTGGATCATTTCAAGGGCATCAACGACCGCTACGGCCACCCCGCGGGCGACGACGTGCTGCGCGACTTTGCGCGCCAGCTGCAGGCCAGCACCCGGCGCGAGGACGGCTGCGGGCGCATAGGCGGCGAGGAATTCATGATGCTGCTGCCCGGCGCCGACCTGGCCCAGGCCCACGCCGTGGTGCAACGCCTGCTGGATCATGTACGCGCCTCCCGCCCGCTGCCAGAGGCGCCGGCGCAGGGCTACACCACCAGCGCCGGCCTGGCCCTGCACCGCGCCGGCGAAAGTACCAGCGCGCTGTACCGCCGCGCCGACCAGGCCCTGTACCGCGCCAAGCAGGCCGGGCGCGACCGGCTGGTGTGCGACGACGCATAGCCGAGGCTGCATAGCATGCCGGGCGGCGCTAGTATTACGAACGTAATAACGTTCGTGAGGCGCCCCATGCACCAACTCAAACTCACCCAGATCGGCAACTCCGTCGGCGTCATCCTGCCCAAGGAGGTCTTGGCCCGGCTAAAGCTGCAAAAGGGCGAAACGGTGTTTCTGACTGAATCCCCAGAAGGCTTCATCCTCACCCCCTATGACCCGGCACTGGAAGAAGAAATCACCGCCGGCCGCGACTTCATGCGCGAATACCGCGGCACCTTACACGAGCTGGCCAAATGAGCTGGCGCTGGATCAGCAAGCAGGCCCTGCTGCTGCTGCACGCCGAAAGCCTGACCGAGCATGGCGGCGGCCAGGGCCTGCGCGACGAAGGCCTGCTCGACTCCGCCCTGGCGCGGCCGCAAAACCTGGCCGCCTATGGCGAGCCAGACCACGCCGCCCTGGCCGCCAGCTACGGCCTGGGCGTGGCCAAGAACCCCCCCTTCGTCGATGGCAACAAACGCGCCGCCCTGCTAGCCACGGGCCTGTTCCTCTACCTCAACGGCTGGCGGCTCACCGCATCCCAGGCCGACACCACGCTGGCGATGCTCAGCCTGGCCGCCGGCGAACTCAGCGAAGACGTCTTCGCCGCCTGGCTGCGCCGGCACAGCGTGCCGCGTGCATGACGTTGCACACAACACTTGCAACACCATCGGTTCATGGATGGAGTAGGACTACCCACCTCGGGGCCCGCCATGCGCACCACCCAGCAAATGAGCATCCCCCCGCCCAATGAAATGGCCGACGTGGTCAAGGCCAAGGTGAGCATGGGCGAGTACGCCAGCGAAAGCGAGGTGATTCGCGACGGGTTGCGCGCCCTCATGGCGCGTGATCGCGCGGTGAAGATCTGGCTGCACAACCAGGTCGCCCGGGCCATGACGCGTTGCGGGCCGATCCCGCGCGCGCCGTGACGGCCGAGCTGGCGATCCGCGCGCGCCTGGCCGCCACCTGGCGCGACCCGCACAGCCTGTACCCGACGCGCATCAGCGCCCAGGTCACGCGCCAGGCGGCCGACCTGCTGGCGGCACTGGCAAAGTCGCCGGAAGCTGGCGGCACCGGCCCTCCCCCCCCCCCGCGCTCCCAGAGCGAGGGTGGAGTCTGGGAACAAGGCCTCGCCTGCCCCTCTTCCCAACCCGCGAGGCAAGAGGGAGAAAGAAACCAGTGCCAATCAGGCATTGTGTGCTACTCAAAAGAGGCGTAGATACCAGTGCCCAAAGGCGTAGGAGCAATACCTGAACGCGGCTCAGTGCTGCAGGATCTTGTCGAGGAAGTCCTTGGTGCGCGGCTGACGGGCCTCGGGGTGGCCGAAGAAATCATCCCGGGTGCAGTCCTCCAGGATCTTGCCGCCCACGTCCATGAAGATCACGCGGTTGCTGACCTTCTTGGC
>JAFEES010000028.1 GCA_018240995.1 Pseudomonadota bacterium
CGCGGGCGCGGGCCAGGGCGGGGGCGAAGTCCTCGGTGCGTTCCACGCGCTCGCCGTGGCCGCCGAAGGCCTGGGCGTAGGCCTTGAAATCGGGGTTCTTGAGCGCGGTGGCGCTGATGCGGCCGGGGTATTCACGTTCCTGGTGCATGCGTATGGTGCCGTACATGGCGTTGTCCAGCAGCACCACGACCAGGGGCAGGCCGTATTGCACGGCGGTGGCGAATTCCTGGCCATGCATGAGGAAGTCGCCGTCGCCGGCGAAGACCACCACCTCGCGCTGCGGCCACAGGCGCTTGGCGCCCACGCCGGCCGGCAGGCCGTAGCCCATGGAGCCGCTGGTAGGTGCGAGCTGGCTGCCGTACGCGGTGAAGGGCCAGAAGCGGTGCACCCAGGTGGCGAAATTGCCGGCGCCGTTGCAGAAGATGGTGTCTGCCGGCAGCACCTGGCGCAGGTGTTGCATCACCTCGCCCATTTGCAGGCTGCCGGGGATGCGGATGGGCGCTGGGTCGCTCCAGGCCAGGTATTCGGCGCGCGCGGCTTGCGTATGTGCGGCCCAGACTGGTGCGGCCATGGGTTGCATTCCCGCCAGCGCCGCCGCCATGGCCTGGGGCGTGGCGTGTATGGCCTGGGCGGGGCGGTACAGGCTGCCCAGCTCGTCGGCGTCGGCATGTACATGCACCAGCGGCTGCGTGGGGTTGGGGATGGAGAGCAGTTCATAGCCCTGCGAGGGGATTTCCGACAGCCGTCCACCCAGCACCAGCAGCAGGTCGCTGGCGCGTATGCGCGCCAGCAGCTCGCGCGGGTTGAAGGGCTTGCCAAGATAGTCGTCGGCGCCGACCTCCAGGCCGACGATGCGATCCACGTCCTCGCCCTTGGCGGTGAGCATGATGATGGGCGTGCGGTCGCTGGCGGCGCGCAGGCGCCGGCAGATCGACAGGCCGTCCTCGCCGGGCATCATCAGGTCGAGCACGATCAGATCCACCGTCTCGCGCAGCAGGATGCGGTTCAGCGCCTTGCCGTCTTCCGCCACCATGACCTCGAAGCCTTCCTGCGTCAGATAGCGGCGCAGCAGGTCGCGGATGCGCGCATCGTCGTCCACCACGAGGACCTTGTCGGTGCGGTTGGTTGTTGAAGCCATGCTGTCTTTCCCCAGTCCAATTTGTAACAGCGCCGATTCTGACCAGCTTGCGCGCCAAAATCCGCGTTTTCCTCGTGAACCTGACTAACTGTTACAGGTTTTGCCCGCGCCGGCAATGGCCGCCACGGGTGCGTCACCGCTGCCTGGTACAAGGCAGGCGTATCGTTCCATGCCTGCCGGGCCGGTCTTGTGCAAACCATGGAAACCCAAGGATGGATATGAAGAAAGCTTTCAAAACAATAGCGCTCAGCGCTTTACTGTTAAGTGCGACAAGCGTTTTTGCGCAAAACTACGTGGCTCCTGTGCCGCAGGATGTGCTGCAGCTGTCGGCCTCCGGCGCGGTGGAGGTGCAGCAGGATCTGCTGGTATTGACATTGAGCGCAACCCGGGAGGCGCCTGACGCTGCCGCAGTGCAGACCCAGCTCAAGCAGGCCCTGGATGCGGCCCTGGGCCTGGCGCGTGCCGCCGCCCAGCCGCAGCAGATGGACGTGCGCACGGGCGCCTTCGGCATCTACCCGCGCTATGGCAAGGATGGCCGGATCAGCGGCTGGCAGGGGCGCGCCGAACTGGTGCTGCAGGGGCGCGACTTTGCGCGCATCACGGGCACGGCGGGCAAGATTCAGGGCATGGCCATCAGCCAGATTGCCTTCGACCTGTCGCGCGAGGCGCGTGCCAAGGTCGAGAGCGAGGCCCAGGCCAAGGCCATAGAGGCCTTCAGGGCGCGCGCCACAGAGCTCGCGCGCGGCTTTGGCTTTGCCGGCTACGCCCTGCGCGAGGTAAGCGTGAACAGCAACGAGATGAGCCCCGGCCCGCGCCCGCGCATGCTGGCCATGGACGCCAAGGCAGCGTCCATGGCCGATGCGCCGGTGCCGGTGGAGGCCGGCAAGTCCCAGGTGGTGGTGAATATCTCGGGATCGGTACAGCTGCGCTGATTTTTGTATTCGGCGCCCGTCGATAGGGCGCCTGCAGCTATTGAAATAGTAGTAAACCGTTTACTGCGCGGCCCAGCCGCCGTCCATGTTCCAGGCCACGCCGCGCACGTTGTTCGCCGCCGGCGAGCAGAAGAACACGGCCAGTTCGCCCAGCTCCTCGGGCGTGGTGAACTGCATCGAGGGCTCCTTCTCGCCCAGCAGCAGCTTCTTGGCGTCCTCGTTGGACAGGCCATGCTCGGCGGCCTTGGCGTCCACCTGCTTTTGCACCAGCGGGGTCAGCACCCAGCCCGGGCAGATGGCGTTGCAGGTCACGCCGGTGGTGGCGTTCTCCAGCGCCGTGACCTTGGTCAGGCCGACGATGCCGTGCTTGGCCGCCACGTAGGCCGATTTTTGCGCCGAGGCCACCAGGCCGTGTACCGAGGCCACGTTGATGATGCGCCCCCAGTTGGCCGCCTGCATGGCCGGCAGTGCCAGGCGCGTGGTGTGGAAGGCGCTGGTCAGGTTGATGGCGATGATGGCGTCCCAGCGCTCTGCGGGGAAGTCCTGCACGCTGGCCACATGCTGTATGCCGGCGTTGTTCACCAGGATGTCCACGCGGCCGAACTGGGCGGCGCTGAACTTCATCATGTCCTCGATGTCGCCCGCACGGCTCATGTCCGCGCCGTGGTAATCGACGCGCACGCCATGTGCGGCGCCGGCGGCCAGCACCTCGGCGCGCGGGCCTTCCACGTCGCCGAAGCCGTTGAGCATGATGTTCGCTCCCTGGCGCGCCAGGGCCTTGGCTATCCCTAGGCCGATGCCGCTGGTGGAGCCGGTGACGAGGGCGGTTTTGCCGTTCAGCATGAGAGTTTCTCCGAATGAATTAGGATGCAGCGCAGGGATTATCGATTGCTGCATGACGGTACCGTTTCCATGATTCAACCTACGCTGAACTACGTACCGTGCCTGGGCCCCGCAGCCGCGGGCGCCGCCGCCGAGCAAGGCCACCGCATGGCCTATTGGGAGTGGAACGAGACCGGCAACCCGGCCCACCCGCATGTCATCGTCTGCGTGCACGGCCTGTCGCGCCAGGGGCGCGACTTCGACGCGCTGGCGCGCCGGCTGTGCCGCCAGGCACGCGTGATTTGCCCCGACGTGGTGGGCCGCGGCCGCAGCGACTGGCTGGCCGAGCCCATGGCCTATCAGATACCCGTTTACGTGGCCGACATGCTGGCCATGCTGGGCCAGCTGCAGCGGCAGGCGCCCATGACCACGCTGGACTGGCTGGGCACCAGCATGGGCGGGCTCATAGGCCTGGGCGTATGCGGCGTGCCCGACCTGCCGCTGCCCGTGCCCGTGCGGCGCCTGGTGCTCAACGACGTGGGGCCGCGCATCGAGTGGGCGGCCCTGCAGCGCATAGGCCAGTACCTGGGACAGCCGGTGCATTTCGATACGCTGCAGCAGGCAGCCGATGCGTTGTGGGCGGTGTCCAGCAGCTTCGGGCCGCACACGCCGGCGCAGTGGCTGGAGCTGTCGCGCGCCATGGTGCGTCCCGCGCCGGGGGGCGGGCTGACGCTGCACTACGATCCGGCCATCGCCCTTCCGTTCAATGCCCTGACGCCCGAGGCGGCGGGCGCCGCAGAGCAGCAGCTGTGGCAGCTCTACGACCGGATTGGCGCCCAGGTGCTGCTGCTGCGCGGCGCGCAGTCCGATCTGCTGAGCCCGCAGACGGCCGCCGAGATGGCGCAGCGCGGCCCGCACGCGCGGCTGGTGGAGTTCGCTGGCGTGGGCCACGCGCCCACCCTGGTTCACGAGGAGCAGATCCAGGTCGTGGCCGACTTCTTGCTGGACGGGCCACAGGGGCAGGCAGCATGAAGAGCAACTCCATTGGCCCGGCGCCCGGTGCGCCGCCCGAGCCTGGCGGTGGCCCGCGCCCCGATGGCGTGGCGCGGCTGATCGCGGCCACCGCGCAGGCCGAACCCGGCCAGGCAGACGCCCTGGCGCGCGCGCGCGCCTTTGCCGAGCCGCTGCTGATTGGCGAAACCCTGGAGACCGGCGAAAACACCCTGGCCCATGCCGACGCCGTGGCCGCCATCCTCAAGGGCCTGGGCAGCTCCGAAACCATGCAGGCGGCGGCCTACCTGGTCTACACCTGCAACCACCTGAACAAGCCCGAGGAGGTCATTGGCAAGGCCTTCGGCAGCAACTTCGCCGCCCTGGCCGTGGAGACCACCAAGCTCATGCGCGTGCAGACCCAGGCGCGCGAGGCGCAGGTGGCCGGCCTGCAGGTGGACGACGCGGCCACCCAGAACGAGAACGTGCGCAAGATGCTGCTGGCCTTCTCGCGCGACCTGCGCGTGGTCATGCTGCGCCTGGCCTCGCGCCTGCAGACGCTGCGCTACTACGCTGCCGCCAAGCGCCCGGTGTCGCCCGGCATTGCGCGCGAGGCGCTGCAGGTCTTCGCCCCGCTGGCCAACCGCCTGGGCATCTGGCAGATGAAGTGGGAGCTGGAGGATCTGGCGTTTCGCTTCCTGGAGCCCGACACCTACCGGGAAGTGGCGCGGCTGCTGGACGAAAAGTGCGTCGAGCGCGAGCTGTACATGGAGCAGCTGCGCGACCGCCTCGAAGCCGAGCTGCGCGCCCACAGCATCAGTGCCACGGTGTCTGGCCGGCCCAAGCATATCTACAGCATCGTCAAGAAGATGCGCGGCAAGTCGTTGAATTTCGACCAGGTGTTCGACATTCGCGCGCTGCGCGTGATCGTGCCCAATGTCAAAGACTGCTATGCCGCCCTGAGCTGGGTGCACAGCCAGTTCGAGCATATCGACGCCGAGTTCGACGACTACATCGCCCGTCCCAAGCCCAATGGCTACCAGTCGCTGCACACGGTGGTGCGCGACCAGGCGGGGCGCGCCATCGAAATCCAGATCCGCACCCAGGCCATGCACGACCACGCCGAGCATGGCGTGGCCGCGCACTGGGCCTACAAGGAGGCCGGCACCAAGGGCTATGCCGGCGTGTCTGCCGCCAGCGACTACGACGCAAAAATCGCCGTGCTGCGCCAGCTGCTGGCCTGGGAGCGCGACCTGGTCGGCTCCGCCAGCCGCAGCAGCCTGTTCGAAGACCGCATCTACGTGCTGACGCCCGACGCCGCCGTGGTCGAGCTGCCCCAGGGGGCCACGCCGGTGGACTTTGCCTACACGGTGCATACCAACGTCGGCCACCGCTGCCGCGGAGCGCGTGTCGATGGCGCCATGGTGCCGCTGAACACGCCGCTGCAAAACGGCCAGACGGTGGAGATCAGCACCGTCAAGGAGGGCCGGCCCTCGCGCGACTGGCTCAACCCCGAGCTGGGCTACCTGGTCAGCCACCGCGCCAAGGCCAAGGTGCGCGCCTGGTTCAACGCCCAGGCCACCGAGGCCACGGTCACGCGCGGGCGCGAGCTGGTGGAAAAGCTGCTGCAGCGCGAGGGCAAGACGGCGCTCAAGCATGACGACCTGGCCGAGCAGCTGGGCTTCAAGTCGGCCGAGGCATTGTTCGAAACCGTGGGCAAGGACGAGCTGTCGCTGCGCAGCATCGAGGCGCTGCTGCGCCCGCCCGAGCCCGTCGCCGACGCCCCCGACCTGCTGGTCAGAAAGCCGCGCGCGCCGGATGGCGCGCACAAGGGCGGGGTGCTGGTGGTGGGCGTGGACTCGCTCATGACGCAGCTGGCCAAATGCTGCAAGCCGGCGCCGCCGGACGATATCCGTGGCTTCGTCACGCGCGGCAAGGGCGTGAGCGTGCACCGTGCCGACTGCCGCAACTTCCGCGAAATGGCAGCGCGCAATGCCGAGCGCGTGATCGATGTGCAATGGGGCCAGCCCCAGCGCCAGACCGCGGGCAGCGCCGTCTACCCGGTGGACGTGGCCGTGGAGGCCTCCGACCGCCAGGGCCTGCTGCGCGATATCTCCGAGGTGTTCGCGCGCGAGAAGACCAACGTCATCGGCGTGCAGACCCAGTCCGTCAAGGGCACGGCCTGGATGACCTTTACCGCGGAGGTGTCCGACGCTGGCCGGCTGAACAAGGTGCTGGGCATGGTCGCCGGCGTGCAGGGCGTGCGCGCGGCGCGCCGGCGTTAAGTCAGTTTCTTTTGAGCCCGATTTTTACTGCTATACTTCGCCTTTCTCGGACAAACACAGGCGCGTAGCTCAGCTGGTTAGAGCACCACCTTGACATGGTGGGGGTCGTTGGTTCGAGTCCAATCGCGCCTACCAACTAACCATTGGTAAATAAAGCACCTCGCAGAAATGCCAGGTGCTTTTTTCTTGTCTCAATGGGAGCGGTATGCAGCAAAGTGAGGGTATTCCTGTCCGCCGTGCCGGGCCGGCCTGCCTAGAATCTGCTGCACTGCAATACAAGACGGGCCACAGACCCGAGGAGCCGCAAGTGCCAGACAACAACACCACGCCAGAAGCCCCATCCACGCAGCGCGTGATCAAGAAGTACCCCAACCGCCGGCTGTACGACACCTCCACCTCCACCTATGTGACGCTGGCCGAGGTCAAGCAGCTGGTGATGAATGGCGAGTCGGTCGCGGTGCGCGATGCCAAGAGCGGCGAAGACCTGACGCGCAGCATCCTGCTGCAAATCATCCTGGAGGAAGAGGCCGGCGGCGCGCCCATGTTCAGCGAGGCGGCCCTGGCCAACATCATCCGCTTCTACGGCCATGCCATGCAGGGCTTCATGGGCGCCTACCTGGAAAAGAACGTGCAGATGTTCACCGAGGTTCAGTCCAAGCTGGCCGAGCAGACGCAGGGGCTGACGCCGGAGATGTGGTCGCAGTTCATGAACCTGCAGTCGCCCATGATGAAGGGCCTGATGGGCAACTACATGGAGCAGTCGCAGAGCATGTACCAGCAGATGCAGGAGCAGATGCAAAAGCAGACCGAGCAGATGCTGGGCGCGTTTGGCATCAAGAAGCGCTGATTCAAACGCCGACAAAAGCGCTGACTTTTGGCGAATTGAGACAATACGGGGGATGAGCGCAACACTCTCCCCCACAAAGACCCCCAAGATCGGCTTCGTCAGCCTGGGCTGCCCCAAGAACCTGACGGACTCGGAACTCATACTCACGCAGCTCTCGGCCGAGGGCTACGAGACCTCCAAGACCTTCGAGGGCGCCGACCTGGTCGTCGTCAACACCTGCGGCTTCATCGACGACGCCGTGCGCGAGAGCCTGGACGCCATTGGCGATGCCCTGGCGGAAAACGGCAAGGTCATCGTCACCGGCTGCCTGGGCGCGCGCGCCGACGCGGCCGGGGGCAACCTGGTCAAGGGCGTGCACCCCAGCGTGCTGGCCGTGACCGGCCCGCATGCCGCGCAGGAGGTGATGGAGCATGTGCACCAGCATTTGCCAAAGCCGCACGACCCTTTCATCGACCTGGTGCCGGGCGCGTTCGGCGAGGCCGGCATCAAGCTCACGCCGCGTCACTACGCCTACATGAAGATTTCCGAGGGCTGCAACCACCGCTGCACCTTCTGCATCATCCCCTCAATGCGCGGCGATCTGGTGTCGCGCCCGATTGGCGACGTGCTGAAAGAGGCCAGGGCGCTGTTCGAAGGCGGCGTGAAGGAGTTGCTGGTGGTGAGCCAGGACACCTCGGCCTACGGCGTGGATGTGAAGTACCGCACCGGTTTCTGGGATGGCAAGCCCGTCAGGACGCGCCTGCTGGAGCTGGCGCAGGCCCTGGGCGAGATCGCCAGGCCCTACGGCGCCTGGGTGCGCCTGCACTATGTCTACCCCTACCCCAGCGTGGACGACATCATCCCCCTCATGGCGCAAGGCCTGGTGCTGCCCTACCTGGACGTGCCCTTCCAGCACAGCCACCCCGACGTCCTGAAGCGCATGAAACGCCCGGCCAGCGGCGAGCGAAACCTGGAGCGCATCCAGCGCTGGCGCGAGATGTGCCCCGAGCTGGTGATCCGCTCGACCTTCATCGCCGGTTTTCCGGGCGAGACCGAAGAAGAGTTCGAGCACTTGCTGCAGTTCCTGCGCGAGGCGCAGATCGACCGCGCCGGCTGCTTTGCCTACAGCGACGTGAAGGGCGCCGCCGCCAACGATCTGCCGGGCATGCTGCCGCTTGCGCTGCGCGAGGAGCGCCGCGCGCGCTTCATGGCCGTGGCCGAGGAGGTCTCCATGGCCCGCCTGCAGCGCCGCGTGGGCCAGACCCTGCAGGTGCTGGTGGACAAGGCCGTGGGCCTGGGCAAGAAGGGTGGCGTGGGCCGCAGCTGGGCCGATGCGCCCGAGATCGACGGCCTGGTCCACCTGCTGCCGCCGGAGAAGGTCAGCAAGACCTACAAGGTGGGCGACTTCGTCAAGGCGCGCATCGTGGGCACGCAGGGGCATGACCTGGTGGGCCTGCCGGTCTGATCGAGCCGTACGCGCCGCAAACAAAAAAGGAGCGTGTGAACCACGCTCCTTTTTTTGTGGCCAGGGCAGGGCGGCTTCAGCCCTTGACGGCCAGCAGCTCCACGTCGAACTTCAGCGTGGCGTTGGGCGGAATCACGCCGCCCGCGCCGCGCGCGCCATAGCCCAGCTCGGGTGGGATGATGAGCGTGCGCTGGCCGCCGATCTGCATGCCCTGCACACCCTCGTCCCAGCCCTTGATGACCATGCCCGCGCCCAGCGGGAACTCGAACGGGTCGCTCCTGTCGCGGCTGGAGTCGAACTTGGCGCCCTGCTGGCCGTCCTGGTAGAGCCAGCCCGTGTAGTGCACGCGCACCGACTGGCCGCGCGTGGCCTGCGCGCCAGTGCCGACGACGCTGTCTTCGTATTGCAGGCCGGATGCGGTGGTGGTGAAAGCCATGGGGTTTCCTTCTTTTTTACTTCAAAAATAAGAGCTTATTGCGCTTACCAGGCAAGCAGTTTGGCTAAAAAATACCAAAAATCCGCACCGGGCGGATGTGTGGCCAGGGCTTTATTTCTTTGCGCGCGCCGCCGTCCAGCGGTTGGCAAAGGCCTGTACGTCGGACAGGCGCTTGAGCAGATCCTGCCCCGACGGGGTGACGATGTAGCCGTCGCTGCCGTGATCCAGGAAGCCGGCCTCGCGCAGCTCCTTGATGCGTGTGTTCAGGGTGTTGGGCGTGATGCCGCCCACGCTGTCTTGCAGCAGGCGAAAGGTCTGCGGGTGGCCATCGCGCAGCGCCCACAATACGCGCAGCGCGTAGCGGCATTCGAGCCGTTCGAACAGCTGAAAGACGGCGGCGTTTTCCTTGGAGCTCATGAACGCTTCTCCTTGCGCTTGGGTGGATGAGACACGCCGTGCCACCAGGGGCGGAACGGTATGGCTTGAAAAACGATAGCAATATAGCGCGGAAATCGGGTTGCTACAAGTTTGGTAGCTCCAGGCGCATGCCCGATTTGAATAAGTGTCAGAAAGTTACCAATTGAGCTGGCGCCGGTTGCTGCGCGCAAGCGGCCAGATGCTGCACCAGCAGCCGGGCCGCGGGCGACAGGCCGGCCGCGTCGCGATGGCAGATGGCAAAGCGCCGCCGCGCCCAGGCGTCGGCCAGGGGAATCACGACCACGCCGGTGCTGGCGGCGAAGGGCTGGGCCACCTCCTGCGGGATCACGCTGATGGCCAGGTTGGCGCGCACCACGCGCAGCGCGGCGTCGAAGTTGGACACCTGCACGCGGTACGCCAGCGTTCTGCCCTCCACGGCCGCGGCGCGCACCAGCAACTGCTGCACGGCGCTCAGCGCGGGCATGCTGACGAACTCGTGCTCCAGCACATCGGCAAAGCGCAGGCGGCCGGCGCTGGCCACGGGGTGGCTGGGATGCGCGACGATGGCCAGATGGTCGTGGCGGTAGCTGCGCGTCTGCAGGCCCGAGAGGTCGGCCGCATCCCAGCAGATGCCCACCGAGGCGCTGCCCTCGCGCACGCCGCGCACCACCTCGGGGCTCACGCGCTCCTCCATGCTCACCTGGATGGCGCGGTGCGCCGGGTCTTGCAGGAAGGCCGCCACGTCGTCGGCCAGGGACTCGGCCATGACGGACGCGGTGACCAGCATGCGCACATGGCCGCGCATGCCGGCGCCGAAGGCCGCCATGTCGCGCTCGATGCGGCCCACGCTGGCCAGCATCTCGCGTGCGTGCTCCAGCAGCGTCTCGCCCGCGGGCGTGGGTGTCACGCCGTGCCGCTTGCGCACCAGCAGGCGCGTGCCCAGCGTGTCCTCCAGCTGGGCCAGCCGCTTGCTTACGGCCGAGCCGACGATGGCCTGCTGCTCGGCCGCGCGGGCGATGTTGCGCTGCTCGCACACGGCGACGAAGAGCTTGAGCGATTGCAGATCGGGCAGACGCATGAGGTGTTCCGAATGGGAAGTTCAACGGTTCCAAAATAGACAAATCGTAGTGTGGCGGAATTTCTAAAATCCTGATCCAACGCAACCCAAAGAGACTCCCCCATGTTATCGACCACTGACACCCCCCGCGCCATCGTGCGCGAGGTGGGCCTGCGCGACGGCCTGCAGAGCATCGCCACCATCGTGCCCACGGCGCACAAGATCGAATGGCTGGACGCCGCCCACGCGGCCGGCCAGCGCGAGATCGAGGTCGGCTCCTTCGTGCCCGCGCGCCACTTGCCGCAACTGGCCGACACGGCCGAGGTGCTGGCCCATGCGCTCACGCTGCCGGGCCTGGTGGCCTCGGTGCTGGTGCCCAACCTGCGTGGCGCCGAGCGCGCCATGGAGTGCGGCGCGCACTCGATGATCGTGCCGCTGTCGGCCAGCCACGCGCACAGCCTGGCGAACCTGCGCAAGACGCCCGACGAGGTGGTGGCCGAGGTGGCGCGCATCCGCGCCGCGCGCGACGCGGCCGGCAGCCAGACCCTGATCGAGGGCGGCGTGGGCACGGCCTTCGGCTGCACCATTCAGGGTGAGGTGGCTGAAGAAGAAGTGCTGCGCCTGATGCAGGCGCTGCTGGACGCCGGCGCCGACCGCGTGAGTCTGGCCGACACCGTGGGCTATGCCGACCCGGCCGGCGTGCGGCGCCTGTTCGAGAAGGCGCGCGCACTGGTCGGCGACCGGCTGGCGACCGCGCATTTCCACGACACGCGCGGCATGGGCCTGGCCAACTGCTACGCCGCCTGGCAGACCGGCATCACGCGCTTCGATGCCTGCCTGGCGGGCATAGGCGGCTGCCCGCACGCGCCGGGCGCCAGCGGCAACGTGACCACCGAGGACCTGGCCTTCATGCTGGAGCGCATGGGCCTCGCCACCGGGCTGGACCTGCCCGCACTGCTCGCGCTGCGCCGGCGCGTCGAGGGCTGGCTCGCCGGCGAGCGGCTGCACGGCACGCTCTGGCAGGCCGGCCTGCCGCGCCATGCCGCGGCATCCTTGGCGGCCCAGCCGGCTTGATACCTTCTTGCATCTTTGAACGCCATGAATACCAATGCATCCGCTTCCCCCCGCCTGCCGCTAGCAGGCCTGCGCGTGGTCGAGTTCACCCACATGGTCATGGGCCCCACCTGCGGCATGGTGCTGGCCGACCTGGGGGCCGAGGTCATCAAGGTCGAGCCCGTGGACGGCGACCGCACGCGCCATCTGCTGGGCGCTGGCGCCGGTTTCTTCCCCATGTTCAACCGCAACAAGAAGAGCATCGCCATCGACCTGCGCAGCCCCGCGGGGCTGGAGGTGGCGATCCGCCTGGCCAGCAGCGCCGACGTGGTGGCGCAGAACTTCAAGCCCGGCGTGATGGCCAAGTACGGCCTGGACTACGCGGCGCTGTCGCGCCTGAACGAACGCCTGGTCTACGTGAACCACACGGGCTTCCTGCCCGGCCCCTACGAGCACCGCACGGCGCTCGACGAGGTGGTGCAGATGATGGGCGGCCTGGCCTACATGACCGGCCGCCCGGGCGACCCGCTGCGCGCGGGCTCCAGCGTGAACGACATCATGGGCGGCATGTTCGGCGCCATCGGCGCCATGGCCGCGCTGATGCAGCGCGCGCAGACCGGGCGCGGGCAGGAGGTGGACTCGGCCCTGTTCGAGAACAACGTGTTCCTGGTGGGCCAGCACATGATGCAGTACGCCGTCACGGGCGAGCCTGCCGCGCCCATGCCCGACCGCATCTCCTCCTGGGCCGTGTACGACGTGTTCAGCGTGAAGGACGAGGGCCAGATCTTCCTGGCCGCCGTGAGCGATGCCCAGTGGCAGACCTTCTGCGACGCCATGGGCTATGCCGACCTGAAGGCCGATGCGCGCTACGCCCGCAACAACGACCGCGTGCGCGCGCGCCCCACGCTTGTCCCTGAGCTGCGCCGGCGCCTGGCCGAGCATACGGCCGAGGATCTGGCCGCCGTCTTCGAGCGCCACGGCCTGCCGTTTGCACCCATACGCCGGCCCGAGCAGCTGTTCGACGACCCACACCTCGCCGCCACCGGCGGCCTGGCCGACATCACGCTGCCCGATGGCGAGCGCGCCGGCGCCACGGCGCAGGTCACCCTGATGCCGCTGCGCATGGACGGCCAGCGCCTGGCCGTGCGCAGCGACCCGCCGCGCCTGGGCGAGCACACGGCCGCGCTGCTGGCCGGCCTGGGCTATACAAACGAGCAGGTGCAGGCACTGCGCGGCGCCGCGGCCGTGGCCTGAGGCTGAGAAGGCTTTTGATGACCATAAAAACATTGGAGACAAGCATGCACACCACCGATTCCAGCGTGCGCCGCGGCGCACCCATCACCCGCCGCAGCGCCCTGGCCTGGGGCGCCGCGGCACTGGGCGCGCCCACGCTGGCCCTGGCGCAGGGCGAGGGCAGGCCGCTGCGCATGATCCTGCCGGTGTCCGCCGGCTCGGGCGCCGACGGCGCCATGCGCGCCATTCAACCCAGCCTGGCCAAGGCGCTGGGCCACCCGGTGGTCATAGAGAACCTGCCCGGCGCGGGCGGCATCTCGGGCACGACACAGATCGTGCGTGCGCCCAAGGACGGCAGCGTCATCGGCGTGGTCTCCAACAACCATGTGGTGAACCCGGCGGTGTACCGCAGCATCCCGTTCGACTCGCTGGCCGACATCACGCCCATCACCGTCATCGGCACCACGCCCTTCGTGCTGGTGGCCCACCCCTCGGTGCCCGCCAAGACCGTGCAGGAGCTGGTGGCCTACGCCAAGGCGCATCCGGGCGTGCTGAACTACGGCTCGTCGGGCAACGGCACCATCTTGCACCTGGGCGCGGCCATGTTTGTGGATCAGGCGGGGCTGGACATCAAGCACATTCCCTACCGCGGCATGGGCCCGCTGATGAACGACATCCTGGGCGGACAGGTGCAGCTGGGCGTGGTGGCCGTGGCGCCGGCCGCCGGCCACATCAAGAGCGGCGCGCTGCGCGCCCTGGGCGTGACCTCGGCGGCGCGCGTGGCATCGCTACCCCAGGTGCCCACGATCGCCGAGCAGGGCCTGCCCGGCTATGAGCTGGACGGCTGGATCGCCGCCATCGGCCCCGCAGGCCTGCCCAAGGCCGAGGTGGAGCGCATCTACCAGGGCTTTCAGCGCGCCCTGCAAACGCCCGAGGCGCACGACGCGCTGGTGGCGCAGGGCTATGTGATCCGCCTGCCGCGGCCCGAGGAAACCGCGGCCTTCTTCCGCTCCGAGGCCGCGCGCATGGCCCAGGTCGTGAAGAAGGCCAATGTGCGCGTGGACTGAGGCACCCTGCCGCAGGGGGGATTAGATATTTCTGGGCTGTAGCCCTTATCTGGCAAGCGTCAGGCACTATTGATTTTGAAGCTCCGGCGCCGCCTCCATGCGGGCCGCCTCGGCCATGCGCACCAGCACCAGCAGGGCTCGGTTGACCGGCGTGGCCACGCCCAGCGCGGCGCCGCGCCGCGCCACGTAGCCGTTCAGGTGTTCGATTTCGCTGGGCTTGCCGCGTGCCAGATCCTGGGCGGTGGACGAGAGCTGGCCCGGCATGCTCTGCGCAATACCGCGTACGGCGGCGTGTACGTCGCCGTCCATGCGCACGCCGTCGGCCTGCGCCACGGCCAGGCATTCGGCCACCAGGTCGGCGATCACCTCGCTCGCGCCATCTTGCTGCACCAGCCAGCCATAGGGCCGCTGGGCCATGGCCGACAGCGCGTTGTAGGCGCAATTGATGACCAGCTTGGCCCACAGCGCGCCGCGCACGTTGTCCGACACCTGGGTGGGAATGCCGGCCGCAGCCAGTTCGTGCGCCAGGCGTTCGCTGACGGGCGAGGGAGCGATCAGCAGGTCGCCGCGCCCGAAATGCCGCACATGGCCCGGCCCGGCCATGGCCGTGGCCACATACACCACGGCCGCGGCCACGGGCTGCGCGGGGCCGAGCACGGCGCGCACGCGCGCGTCGTTGTCCACGCCGTTCTGCAGCGTCAGCACCAGGGCGCCGGGCGCCAGATGGGGCGCGATCTGCCGCGCGGCGGTTTCGGTGTCGGTGGACTTGACACACAGCAGCACCACGTCCGCGCCGGCCACGGCACTGGCCTCGGTGCTGGCGCCCAGCGGAACATGCTCGTCGTGCGTGGCGGTCTGCAGGCGCAGGCCCCGCTCGGCAATCGCCTGCACATGGGCCGGGCGGCCGATGAGCGTGACGGCATGGCCGGCACGCGCCAGCAGCGCGCCGAAGTAGCAGCCCACCGAGCCGGCGCCCATGACGGCAAGGCGCAGGCGGTCTGCGGTGGAGGGTGGGGTGGCGGAGGTCATGGCGTGGCTGCTTGAGTTGGAGCGAGAGGGCCATTGTGACCCCCAAAAAGAAAAAGCCCCGTGCCGTCGAATGGCACGGGGCGTTGCTGGCGTGGCCGGCAGCGCGGTCGTTTACAGCGAGTCGATGAAGCTGCGCAGCTTGTCCGAGCGGCTGGGGTGCTTGAGCTTGCGCAGCGCCTTGGCCTCGATCTGGCGGATGCGCTCGCGCGTGACGTCGAACTGCTTGCCCACCTCTTCCAGCGTGTGGTCGCTGGTCATCTCGAT
>JAFEES010000290.1 GCA_018240995.1 Pseudomonadota bacterium
TGCCTGCCCCCTCTCCCCAACCCTCTCCCGCGAGGGGAGAGGGAGCAAAACCCGCATCAATCAAGCGTTGTGGGCTACTAAAAAGATGTGTAAATGCCCATGCCTTGAGGGGGAAGGAGTCACGGCCAGACCAGCCCGTTCGTGGAACATTGCGCACGATGGTCAACCTCGCGCCATCCAGGCTGGCTTGCGCTTTTGCAGGAAGGACTGCACGCCCTCGCGGCCCTCGGCGCTGGAACGGATGTCGGCAATGCCGTCCACGGTGGCGGCGATCAGCTGCGCGTCGATATCGCGCCCGGCGACATCCAGCACCAGTTTCTTGCAGGCACGCACGGCGTTCGGGCTGGCGCTGGTCAGGGCCTTGAGCAGCTCATCGACCTTGGCATCAAGCTGCTCCGCCGCCACCACCTCGTGCACGAAGCCTATGCGCAGCGCCTCCTGTGCGCTAAAGCGCTCGGCCGTCAAAAAATAGCGGTGCGCGGCGCGCGCGCCCATGGCGCGAATCACATAGGGGCTGATGGTGGCGGGGATCAGGCCTATCTTCACCTCGGACAGGCAAAAGCCCGCCGTGTCCACGACCACGGCCATGTCGCAGCAGGCCACCAGGCCCGTGCCGCCGGCGTACACGTCGCCCTGCACGCGCGCAATCGTGGGCTTCTCGCATTCGTAGATCACGCGCAGCATCTCGGCGAGCTTGGCGGCATCCGCCAGGTTCTCCTCGCGCGTGTAGTCGGCCATGCGGCGCATCCAGTTCAGGTTGGCGCCGGCGCAGAAGGCCGGGCCCTCGGCCGCCAGCACCACGGCGCGCACGTCGGGGCGCGCGCCCACGTCCTGGAAGGCGGCGGTGATCTCGGCGATGACCTCGTCGCTGAATGCGTTGCGGATCTCGGGCTGGGTCAGCGTGATGCGCGCGACCGCGCCCGTCTGGGTGATGCTGAGGTTCTGGCTCATGGCTGTGATGGGTTTTGCAGGTAATAGACGAGGTCCAGCTCCGGGCAGGGCCGGCCCAGGGCGGTGAGCGCCGCCGTGATCTGGCCGCGGTGGTGCGTGGCATGGTTGAACACATGAGCCAGCGTGGCGACGAAGGGCAGCGAGGCTTGCGTGCCGCGCATGGTGGTGTAGTCCAGGGTGCCGGCCCAGCGCTCGGGCGCGAAGCCGGCGATCAGCGGCTCCCAGCGCGCCGCGCCCGCGCGCAGGCGGGCATCAAGCCGCGACCGGTCGGGTTCGGCCTCGGCATCCAGCGCCACGCGCGGCGAGGCGCCCTGGTCAAAGCGCACGAACCACAGCAGGTGTTCGCCCACCAGCAGGTGGTTCAGCGTGCCGTGGATGCTGTGAAAGAACAGCCCCAGTTCGCGCCGGTAGTCGGCCTCGGGCAGGCCGGCCACGACGGCCAGCAGGCGCGCGCAGGCCCAGGCGTTGTAGCGCGCCAGGGTGGTGAAGTGTTCATTCCAGTTCATGGCGATGTGGGCTGACGTTTACATGCGGAACACGCCGAACTTCACGTCCTCTATCGGCGCGTGGCGCGAGGCGGCCAGCGCCAGCGCCAGCACGCGGCGCGTGTCGGCGGGGTCGATGATGCCGTCGTCCCACAGGCGTGCCGTGGCGTAGTAGGGGTGGCCCTGCTTCTCGTACTGGTCGCGTATCGGGGCCTTGAAGGCTTCTTCTTCCTGCGCGCTCCAGTGGCCGCCCTTGGCCTCTATGCCGTCGCGCTTCACGGTGGCCAGCACGCTGGCCGCCTGCTCGCCGCCCATGACGGAGATGCGCGCGTTCGGCCACATCCACAAAAAGCGCGGCGAGTAGGCACGCCCGCACATGCCGTAGTTGCCGGCGCCAAAGCTGCCGCCGATGATGATGGTGAACTTGGGCACGTTGGCCGTGGCCACGGCCGTGACCATCTTCGCGCCGTGGCGCGCGATGCCCTCGTTCTCGTACTTGCGCCCGACCATGAAGCCGGTGATGTTCTGCAGGAACACCAGCGGGATCTTGCGCTGGCAGCACAGCTCGATGAAGTGCGCGCCCTTTTGCGCCGACTCGCTGAACAAAATGCCGTTGTTGGCGATGATGCCCACGGCCATGCCCTCGATGCGCGCGAAGCCGCAGACCAGGGTGTTGCCGTAGCGCGCCTTGAACTCGTCGAACTCGCTGCCATCGACGATGCGGGCGATGATCTCGCGCACGTCGAAGGGCTTGCGCGTGTCCACGGGGATCACGCCATAGAGCTCGCTCGCTCCATATTTGGGAGCTTGCGGAGCTTTGTCGGCGCCGGTACACGGCTTGTTTCTATTCAAATTGCCGACCGCGGCGCGGGCCAGCGCCAGCGCATGCATGTCGTCCTGCGCCAGGTGGTCGGCCACGCCGGACAATCGCGTGTGCACGTCGCCCCCCCCTAAGTCTTCGCTGGTCACCACCTCGCCTGTGGCGGCCTTCACCAGCGGCGGGCCGCCCAGGAAGATGGTGCCCTGGTTCTTGACGATGATGGTCTCGTCGCTCATCGCCGGCACATAGGCGCCGCCGGCCGTGCACGAACCCATGACCACGGCGATCTGCGCCAGGCCCTGTGCGCTCATGTTGGCCTGGTTGTAGAAGATGCGGCCGAAGTGGTCGCGGTCGGGGAAGACCTCGTCCTGGTTGGGCAGGTTGGCGCCGCCCGAGTCCACCAGGTAGATGCAGGGCAGGTGGTTCTGCTCGGCGATCTCCTGCGCGCGCAGGTGCTTTTTCACGGTGACGGGGTAGTAGGTGCCGCCCTTCACCGTGGCGTCGTTGCAGACGACCATGCAGTCCACGCCGTTCACGCGGCCGATGCCGGCGATCAGGCCGGCGCTGGGAGCGTCGTTGCCATACATGTTCAGCGCGGCCAGCGGCGCGATCTCCAGGAAGGGGGTGCCGGGGTCGAGCAGCATCTCCACGCGCTCGCGCGGCAGCAGCTTGCCGCGCGCCACATGCTTGGCGCGCGCGGTCTCGCCGCCGCCCTGGGCGACGCGCTCGACATGCGCGCGCAGGTCATCGACCACGGCGCGCATGGCGGCGGCATTGGCCTGGAAGTCGGCGGAGCGCGGATTGATCTGGGATTCGAGAATCATGGTTTCTCCAAATGATTTCAGTGATTCATAGCACTTGGCGTGCAACTGGCGCGCCCCATGCCAGGGCCGCCGTGCAAGGGCCGCCCCGCCGCACTGGCGGCGTCCCCCTTCCCGCAGCGCGTAGTGATGCGAGAGAAGGGGGAAGCGGCGAAGCCGCTCAGGGGGTTGGCATCGAATCTCATGCTGTCTTTCCTTCCTGCAGGCCGAGCTCGTCCTTCATGGCGTCTCGGATCTTGAATTTCTGGATCTTGCCGGTCACCGTCATCGGAAAGCCGGTGACGAAGCGTATGTAGCGCGGCACCTTGTAGTGCGCGATCTGGCCCTTGCAGAAGGCGCGGATGTCGTCCTCGGTGGGGCAGGTAGAGGGCTTGGCGATGATCCAGGCGCACAGCTCCTCGCCGTATTTCTCGTCGGGCACGCCCACCACCTGCACGTCCTGCACCTGGGGGTGGCGATAGAGGAATTCCTCGATCTCGCGCGGGTACAGGTTCTCGCCGCCGCGTATCACCATGTCCTTGATGCGGCCGACGATGTTCACGTAGCCCTCGCCGTCCATGGTGGCTAGGTCGCCGGTGTGCATGTAGCCCTCGGCGTCTATGGCCTCGGCGGTTCT
>JAFEES010000291.1 GCA_018240995.1 Pseudomonadota bacterium
TTGCTCAGGCTTTCCGCGGCTTGACCGGCAGCCCGGGCCCGGTCGCGTTACGCTTGGGCGCCATGAAGATCACCTATTGCTGCGACCATGATGACGACGAACCCTGGCTGCGGGGCCTGGCCGCCGCCCTGCCGCAGGCCGACATCAGCGTCTGGCGACCGGGCGCGCCCCAGGCCGACTACGCCGTGGTCTGGGCCCCGCCGCAGCAGTTCATCGATGAGCAGGCGGGCCTGAAGGCCTTGTTCAACGTGGGCGCGGGCGTGGATTCGCTGCTGCGGCTGCGCCTGCCGCCCGGCATGCGCGTGGTGCGGCTGGATGATGCCGGCATGGGCCTGCAGATGGTGGAATACGTGCTGCATGCGCTGGTGCGCCACGTGCGCGACTTCGCGCGGCTGGAGGCCGGCATGCGCGCCGGCGAATGGGATCATTGCGCGCCGCGCCGGCGCCAGGACTTCCCCGTGGGCGTGCTGGGCCTGGGCGTGCTGGGCGAGCGCGTGGCGCGCACGGTGGCGCAGTTCGGCTACCCCGTGCGCGGCTTCAGCCGCGCGCCCAAGCAGATCGCGGGCGTGCAGTGCTTTCATGGCGCGCAGGCGCTGAACGACTTCCTCGCCGCCAGTCGCGTGCTGGTGAACCTGCTGCCGCTCACGCCCGACACGCGCGGCATCCTGAACCGCGACCGGCTGTCGCGCCTGCTGCCCGGCGCCTATGTGATCAATGTGGCGCGCGGTGCGCACCTGGTCGATGCCGACCTGCTGGCGCTGCTGGACGGCGGCCACCTGGCGGGCGCCACGCTGGACGTGTTCCGCACCGAGCCGCTGCCAGCGGACGACCCGCTGCGCCGCCACCCGCATATCACCCTCACCCCCCATATCTCCGCCTACACCCTGGTGGACGAGAGCATCGCCCAGATCGCCGGCAAGATCGCCGCCCTGGAGCGCGGCGAGACCGTCGCCGGCCTGGTCGATGCGGGGCTTGGTTATTGATGACCGCAAGAAAGGCATGGCCATGAAATCAAACATCCCCACGCGCGTCCGTATCGTGGACGTGGGCCCGCGCGACGGGCTGCAAAACGAAAAGCAGCCCGTGCCGGCGGCGGTCAAGATCGCCCTGGTGCAACACCTGCAGGACGCGGGCCTGAAGGAGATCGAGGTCACCAGCTACGTGTCGCCCAAATGGGTGCCGCAGATGGCCGACAACCACCAGGTCATGGCCGGCATCGCGCGCCAGGCCGGCGTGCGCTACAGCGTGCTCACGCCCAACCTCAAGGGCTGGGAGGCCGCGGTGCTGGACAAGCCCGACGAGATCGTCGTCTTCGGCGCCGCCAGCGAGGCCTTCAGCCAGAAGAACATCAATTGCAGCATTGCCGAAAGCATAGAGCGCTTCGCCCCCGTGGTGCAGGCCGCCCTGGCCGCCGGCGTAGCCGTGCGCGGCGCCATGAGCTGCACCGTGGGTTGCCCCTACGAGGGCGAGATCGCCCCCGAGCGGGTGGAGTACCTGGCCGGCCTGATGCGCGGCATAGGCGTCGAGCGCGTGGACGTGGCCGACACCATAGGCGTGGGCACGCCGCTCAAGGTGCAGCGCGCCATCGCGGCCACGGCCCGGCATTTCGCCATCGACGACATCTCCGGCCATTTCCACGACACCTACGGCCAGGCCCTGGCCAACACCCTGGCCGCGCTCGAATTGGGCGTGTGGAACTACCAGTCTTCCATTGCCGGCCTGGGCGGCTGCCCCTACGCCAAGGGCGCCACCGGCAACGTGGCCACCGAGGATCTGGTCTACCTGCTGCACGGCATGGGCATTGATACGGGCATCAACCTGGACAAGCTGGTCGACGCCGGCGCCTACATCAGCGATTACCTGGGCCGCAAGCCCCAGTCGCGCGTGGCGGTGGCGCTGTTGAACAAGCGTGCTGGATGAGGGGCAGTGGGCAGGCGCTGCTTGCATGCCGGGCAGTGTTTGTATACAGTAATGACTCCTTACTGTAAGGAGCTCGTGCCATGACGGCGTTTGCCAAGATCACCAGCAAGGGCCAGACCACGATTCCGGCCGACATCCGCGTCGCGCTGCAGGTCGGCCCGGGCGACAAGCTCGCCTGGGAGGTGTTGGAGGACGGCGTGGTGCAGGTGCGCCGCGTGCAGCCGCTGGACGTGGAATACCTCCACGCCATGGAGGGCACGCTGGACGAATGGGCCGGCGCCGCCGACGAAGAGGCCTACCGTGATCTATGAGCGCTGGCAGGTCGTGCGCGTGCCCTTTCCCTTCACCGACCGCCTTGCCAGCAAGAACCGCCCGGCACTGGTGCTCTCCGACGCCGCGGCCTTCAACGCCCCGGCGGGGCATCTGGTGCTGGCCATGATCACCTCCGCCGGCAATGCCCCCTGGCCGCTGGACTGTGCCATCCAGGATCTGGCGGGCGCCGGGCTGCCGGCCCCGTCCGTGGTGCGCTGCAAGCTGTTCACGCTGGATGCGCGCCTGGTTCGCGGCGGCCTGGGGCGCCTGGCGGGCCATGACGTGCGGGCCATGGAGCGCAGTCTGGGCCGCCTTTTCGGTGCTGCCCCCTGAATCTTTGTGTACAAGCTGATGAATACCGCTGCCACTTCCCCCCTGCCCGAAGCCGTGCAACGCGTCGCCGCCGCCTTGCAGGCCTTGGGCCATCCGCACATGCCGCTGCTGCTAGACGACGCCGCGCGCACCGCGCAACAGGCCGCGGATGCGCTGGGTATCGCCCTGGGCCAGATCGCCAAGAGCATCATCTTCCGGCGCAAGAGCGACGATGCCGCGGTGCTGGTCATCACCTCGGGCGACCGGCGCGTGGACGAGAAAAAGGTCGATGCCCTGGTGGGCAAGACCGGCCGCGCCGACGCCGACTTCGTCAAGGCCAAGACCGGCTTCACCATCGGCGGCGTGTCGCCCGTGGCGCATGCCAGCGCGCCCGTCACGCTGATCGACCGCGAACTGTTCCGCTTCGACGTGGTCTGGGCCGCGGCCGGCCACCCGCACGGCGTGTTCCAGCTGCGGCCGCAGGATCTGCAGCGGCTCACCGGCGCCCCGGTGGCCGACGTGGTGCAGCAGTCATGAGTACTACGAAATTTCTAGCTGCACGCGCGCGCCAGGCAAGCGCTGCAGGCGAGTTTGATGCGGATTTTTCCGGGCCCGTGCCCTCGCCCTGCATGTCCGTGTGCCGCATTGCCGAGGATGGCGACTACTGCATTGGCTGCTTTCGCACCCTGGACGATGTGCGCGACTGGTCCAAGGCCGACAATGCCCGGCGCCGCGCCATCTGGGCCGCCGCCCTGCACCGTGCGGGAGCCGATTTGCCCAAGGAGCTGAGATGAAATTTTTTTTTCTCGTCCCCACCGTTGCCATCGTCATCCCCGCGAAGGCGGGGATCCAGTGCGCCCCGCCAAGCCCTCTGGATTCCCGCCTGCGCGGGAATGACGGCGGTGGTGCGAGCGTGGCGCCCCGGTTTCATGCCCTGCGGGTGGCGCGCGGCGCCATGGATAACTGAAATGAAACTGTTTTGTCTCACCCCCACCGTTGCCATCGTCATCCCCGCGCAGGCGGGGATCCAGTGGCTCCCGCCGACCTTCCTGGATTCCCGCCTGCGCGGGAATGACGGCGGTGGTGCGAGCGTGGCGCCCAGGTTTCATGCCCTGCGGGTGGCGCGCAGCGT
>JAFEES010000292.1 GCA_018240995.1 Pseudomonadota bacterium
GACCAAAAATCCATCGGCTTTATTTGTTCCATCAAGCGTCCAACACTGCACTAGCGGCGCTGGCCCCCACCCCAGCCCTCCCCCGGAGGGGGAGGGGGCAAGGCGGGCTGTCTGAGGCTTGTTGCTAGTCAAGCATATTTTCGATCATCACCTGGCCAAAGCCCGAGCAGCTGACCTGGGTGGCGCCCTCCATCAGGCGCGCGAAGTCATAGGTGACCTTCTTGCTCTGGATGGACTTTTCCATGGAGCGGATGATCAGGTCGGCAGCCTCGGTCCAGCCCATGTGGCGCAGCATCATCTCGGCCGACAGGATCTCGGAGCCGGGGTTCACGTAGTCCTTGCCCGCGTACTTGGGCGCCGTGCCATGCGTGGCCTCGAACATGGCCACCGAGTCCGACAGATTGGCGCCCGGCGCGATGCCTATGCCGCCCACCTGGGCCGCCAGCGCGTCGGAGATGTAGTCGCCGTTCAGGTTCAGCGTGGCGATCACGCTGTACTCGGCCGGGCGCAGCAGGATCTGCTGCAGGAAGGCGTCGGCAATGCTGTCCTTGATGGTGATGTCCCTGCCCGTGCGCGGGTTCTTCAGGCGCATCCAGGGGCCGCCGTCGATCAGCTCGGCGCCAAACTCCTGGGCCGCCAGCTCGTAGCCCCAGTCACGAAAGCCCCCTTCGGTGAACTTCATGATGTTGCCCTTGTGCACCAGGGTCACGCTGGCCTTGTCGTTGTCCAGGGCGTACTGGATGGCCTTGCGCACCAGGCGCTGCGTGCCCTCGCGCGACACCGGCTTGACGCCTATGCCCGAGGTCTCGGGAAAGCGGATCTTCTTCACGCCGAACTCGTCCTGCAGGATCTTGATGAGCTTCTTGGCCTTGTCGGACTGGGCCTCGAACTCGATGCCGGCGTAGATGTCCTCGGAGTTCTCGCGGAAGATGACCATGTTGGTCTTCTCGGGCTCCTTCACCGGCGAGGGCACGCCCTTGAAGTACTGCACGGGGCGCAGGCACACGTACAAGTCCAGCTCCTGGCGCAGGGCCACGTTCAGCGAGCGTATGCCGCCGCCCACGGGCGTGGTCAGCGGCCCCTTGATGGAGACCACGTAGTCGCGCACGGCGTGCAGGGTTTCCTCGGGCAGCCAGACATCGGGGCCGTAGACCTTGGTGGATTTTTCGCCCGCGTAGACCTCCATCCAATGGATCTTGCGCCGCCCGCCATAGGCCTTGGCCACGGCCGCGTCCACCACCTTGAGCATCACGGGCGTAATGTCCATGCCCGTGCCGTCGCCCTCGATGTAGGGAATGATGGGCTGATCCGGCACGTTGAGCGACATGTCGGCATTGACGCTGATCTTCTGGCCTTCGGCGGGCAGCTGGATATGCTGGTAGCTGGTCATGAAATAGGTCTCCTGTGGTGGCCGCCAGGCAAGAGCTCCCGGCGGAGAAAGGCCCTGGGATTCTAGCCAGAGAAGGGAGATTTCCCGGCCCCCGTCGCGGCCCGGCGAGCAGGCCATTTGCATGCGCCATGGAGCAGCGCAAAAAACCCGCAAAATGCTTGCCGCCGCGCGTGCCTTTGCGGGTCACGCCCCTTCCCTTATTGATTCATCGCCAAGCCCATGAATACCCCAGCCAATCGCCCCCGCAAAATCCTGCTGGCCACGCTGCTGGCCGCATGCTCCAGCTCCTGGGGCCAGGCCAGCCCGCAAATGAATCTGCCGCGCGTGGAGCTGAGCGCCGGCATGCACCGCATAGAGGCGCAGGTGGCGGCAGCGCCGCAGGAACGCCAGATCGGCCTGATGTTCCGCCGCGACATGCCGCAGCACGAGGGCATGCTGTTTGTCTTCGAGCAGCCGGCCATGCAGTGCTTTTGGATGAAGAACACGCTGCTACCGCTGACGGCGGCCTTCGTGGCGGACGACGGCAGCATCGTGAACCTGGCCGACATGAAGCCCATGAGCGAGGATTCGCACTGCTCGGCCAAGCCGGTGCGCTATGTGCTGGAGATGAACCAGGGCTGGTTTGCCAGGCGTGGCATCAAGGCTGGCACCAAGCTGGGCGGGGCGGCATTTCAAGCCAAGTAAAAAAAAACCGACCACCCTTGGGGGTGGTCGGTTTGGCCGGACGGTGAGCGGCTTACCGCCGCATCACCAACGAATAGGGCTCAGGACTTGCGGCGGCGCGAAGCCAGGCCGGCACCCAGCAGGGCAAGGCCAGCCAGGGCCATGGTGCCGGGCTCGGGCACTGCATTGCCCTTGATCTGCCCGGCCGAGGTCACAGTCCAACCATTTGCAGCGGCCTTGCCATCGGCATCATTGAACGTGATGTCCATGAACAGGTCATGCTTACCGCCGTTGGGGTCGGTCAGCGTGTTGGTGTCGTATTTGGTCTTTTGGCTGCCACCGGTGACGTCCAGATAAGCCTGACCTGCACCGGCGATGGTGGAGCTGTTGTAGGAAGACTGGTAGGTGGCGGTAGGATCGGCCGAGCTCACACCCGCGCCAAAAACACCCGACAGCCACAGCGAGCCGCTGGTAATGCCGGGGTACAGACCGGCATTCAGATCCTTGCCGGCGCCGACCGTCGGGCCCAGGGTCGGGTCATAGTCGGTGCTGTTCATGTACAGGGCCCAGGTGCCGCCGCTTGAGAAGGTGGTGGTCGTGCAGACGCCCAGGTTGCAGCTCGTGCCCACGGTATGGTCGGCCAGGTTGCCAAAGACGCCCGTCAGGTAGCCGTCAACACCTTTGGTGAAAAACACCTCTCCAGTAGAAATCTTGGTAATCAGACCCACGGAGAATATACCCATGGTATCGGCACTGGTGTTGACAGAACCGATGGAGCCCGCAGCCTTGCTGCCGGCGGCGGCATCGCAAGCAGTCACATTGTTGAGGCAGGCCACGGCGGCGGTACCGTATCCGGTGGTGCCGGAGTCGTAGTTGTCGATGGTGAACTTGAAGTCACCGGCGACGATGCCCATGGCCTGAGCGGAGCCGATGGCGCCGAAGGACAGGACTACGGCGGCGGCGGCCGTGGCAAGTTTGGATTTCAGCATTTCACTCTCCTCTGGTTGAAATTCGGTAAGGATTCACTCACCAAAAAAACAAGCACGGATCATGCCAACCTTTGCCGCCACCTCCAGGCCCTTGTCAACAAAGGCTTTTTTCTGAAGACCAGAAAACGGCCTGGGGCTTCTGTCAAATTTTCCGACAGTCGAATCTGAATATCGGCTTCAGCAAGGGTTCGATCACCTAGCAAGCCGCGCCAATGCTCCATCCTCTATAGCGCGCGGCACTGTCAAATTTTCCGACAACTGGCTGGACAGACAGCTACGCATCTCCCGCGCCGGCCTTGCGTATGCACATATTTTTGATAGCGCGTAACGCCTATTTAGCGGGGGTTTTAGCTCCTTCGCCACCTTTTGGGGTGGGGATGAGGGGGTAATTCGGCGCAGCGCCTCGTTCTTGCACCCTCACCCCTACCCTCTCCCGCACGCGGGAGAGGGGGAAACAGCCAGAAAGGCCTGCCTGTGCGGCGCTGCTTGCTATAAAAATACCGTGGTTAGCAAGCTGTCTCAGACTCCTCCCCCTCTGGGCATTGGTATCTACACAAGTCGCGGCGCTGGGCCCTCCTCCCCTCTCCCCTC